>NZ_DAINOE010000047.1:0-26899 GCF_036735525.1 Arsukibacterium sp.
AGCACCCCTTGGCATGGCGCGCATTATAGGGGGTTTTAGCAAGGCTGCAAGGGGTTTTTGTTCAAAATAGCCCACTTAGTGCTTATTTGACTACAAATGCATCTTCTTGCTGCTTTTGACAACAAACCCAGTTTTATATAAGCCAATTTTAATAGTTGGCTGCTTACAAACTAACCGCTAAGATGTAGAAGCTCGAATCTGTTGCTTTTGATTTTAATTAGGAAATGACTATGTTGCCGACTTTACGCTCTTCTTTACCTTACTCTATGGCAGTGGCTGTCGCTGCCTTTGCCCTTTTTTATTTTTTGCCTGACTTTAATTGGCCACAGCAAGTCTATGTGGTAATAGGTGTATTACTTTGCGGCATATTGATGCCGGTACTTTTGGATGTTAAAGGGCCAGCAGTGCCACCGTCATCAGCAGAGCTTGCTGTTGACTATAATGGTGACACCGCCACGCTTTATGTTGGCAATCTGCCGTACCGCGCAAATGAAGATGCGGTCAAAGAATTGTTTCAGCGTTTTGGCGTGGTAATAAATGTACGCCTGATGAAAGACCGCCAGACTGGCCGGCGTCGCGGCTTTGGCTTTGTTGAAGTGGCCGCAAAGGATTCAGCAAAAATGATTAATAAGCTGAATGATTTTGAGTTTCAGGAGCGCACCTTAAAAGTGCGTGAAGCAAAAGAGCGTCAGGACGACGACAATCAGTCAGAATAATCATTATGACGGCCATCAGCAGTGGATTATCTGCTGCTGATGGATTTTACCACGCTGCTTAGGTTGGCTGAACATCGAAAACAGCATAAAATAGCTCTTTTGCTTTAATGAGTATGTTATGCGTTTAGCACAGGTTTTCCCCGAAGAGTATCAGACACAGCTTGCCGACAAACAACAGTGCCTTACTGAGATACTAGAACGCTACCGCTTACCACAGATGAGTGTGCACCCTTCTGGTGCCAGCCATTACCGTCAAAGAGCCGAATTTCGGATTTGGCACAATGGCGAAGATATTTATCATGCGATGTTCGATCCTGAAACTAAACTAAAAGTCCGCATCGACAGCTTTCCGGTCGCCAGCAAGTTAATTGCCGATTTTATGCCTGTGTTGTTGCAGCACTTGCAACATAACCATCAACTTCGTTACCGGCTGTATCAGGTCGACTACCTGGCTACCTTGTCGGGTGAGTTATTAGTTAGCCTTATTTATAAGAGAAAGTTGGATGAACAGTGGCTTGCCGCAGCCCAGAAACTTACTGATACGCTATTACCCGAATGGCCGGTGAAGTTTATTGGCCGCTCACGTAAACAAAAACTGGTGCTGCAACAGGATTATGTCACTGAGCAATTTGAGGTGAATGGCCAAGCTTTACGCTATCAGCAAGTAGAAGGCAGTTTTACCCAACCCAATGCCGGTGTTAATCAACAGATGTTGCAATGGGCGGCTGAGATCAGTCAGTCACTACATGGGGATTTATTGGAATTATACTGCGGTAATGGCAATTTTTCTTTAGCCTTAGCCAGTCAGTTTCAGCAAGTGGTCGCCACTGAGTTATCCCGCACCTCAATTAAATCTGCACAATACAATATTGCGTTAAACAACATTAGTAATGTGCAGGTGTTGCAGATGTCTGCTGAAGATGTAGCTGAGGCACTTAATAACGGCAACTGCCTGAAACATATTGACTTGACAGGAATGCAGCTCAATACAGTGTTGGTCGATCCTCCCAGAGCAGGGCTTGACCCGGCCACGCTACAATTGGTCAGTCGCTTCAATGATATTCTGTATATTTCCTGCAATCCACAAACCCTGGCTGCCAATCTGGCAGAATTAACCAGTAGCCATAGTATTGTGAAGCTGGCACTGTTTGATCAGTTTCCTTATAGCCAGCATATTGAAACCGGTGTCTGGCTGCGCAAAAATTAAAATTTTACTTTTCGGCCATAGCTGGCGGCGCCATGTGCCAGCCAGCGTAACTGCATAATAGTTTTTTTAGTCAGCTGCTGATATTGCTCCGGCGGCAAGTCTAACGCATCAGCACCACTGTGAAAGACTAAGGTGACCATGGCTTCTGCTTGCAATTGGGCCAAATCATCCGGGCACTGGGTTTTTTTACGCAAATAATGCGCCAGCTCTGCGGAAAAATGTTGAATTTCACGAGCTACTGCAGCACGAAATGCTGCTGAGGTACCTGAGCGCTCACGAAGCAGTAAGCGAAACACGTTGGCGTTATCTGTGACAAACTCCATAAAGGTTTCGATAGAGGTACTTATGACGCTACCATTGTTTTCAATACGTAACCTGGCCTGGCGCATCAGCTGACGTAGCATTAGTCCAGCTTCATCAACCAGCGTCAGTCCTAACTCATCCATGTCGGCAAAGTGCCGGTAAAACGATGTAGGGGCTATGCCCGCTTCACGGGCAACTTCACGCAAACTAAGGCTGGCAAAACTTTTCTCGGCGCTAAGTTGGGTAAAAGCTGCGTCAATAATTGCCTTGCGGGTGCGCTCTTTTTGTTGTGCTCGACTCACGACACATCCTGTTCAACCTAAATAGTTATTATATACCTTGACCTGCTCACTCTGGCTAGTTAAATTAGCGTACAGTTGTAAGCTCAAAGTATTTATTAATGAAAAAAGCACCGATTATCTGGACTAATGTCATTTTATTCAGCAGCACTTTTCTGGTGGCAACTCTTGCTGTGCCTTACTATGCAGTGACCGTTGGCTTTAGTGCCTTGGAGATTATCGCCTTAATCCTTACCATGGGTTACTGCGGCATCTCTATTACCGCTGGCTACCACCGCCTATGGTCACATAAAACTTATGACGCTCACCCCATTTTGCAATGGATTTTTGCTATAGGTGGCGCTTTTGCATTGCAAAACAGTGCTATTCATTGGTCTTCCGATCATCGGGTGCATCACCGACACGTCGACAATAATGAAAAGGATCCCTACTCTGCCGGCCGCGGCTTTTGGTACAGTCATATTGGTTGGATGCTGCGTGATTATCAGGGAGCTGAATACCATGATTATAGTAATGTACGTGACTTGCAAAAAAATCCTATCTTAGCTTTTCAACATAAATACTATCTGGCACTGACGTTAGTCACTAACATAGGTATTCCGCTATTACTGGGCTGGCTGAGTGGCAATATGCTTGGCATGATTTTAACCGTAGGTGTGCTGCGTTTAGTTTTAAGCCACCATTTTACCTTTTTTATTAACTCTTTAGCCCATATTTGGGGTACGCAGCCTTATACCGATCAGAATTCTGCGCGAGATAATGGTGTGTTGGCTTTTTTAACTTATGGAGAGGGTTATCATAATTACCATCATATATTTGAATATGATTATCGTAATGGCATTCGTTGGTGGCAGTTCGATCCTACTAAATGGCTGATCAAGACCTGCTCCTGGTTAGGTTTGACGCACAATTTACGCACTGTGCCAGAGGAAAGAATTGTACTGGCAAAAGCTAAAATGCAATTACAAAGGGCTCAGGCTAAAGCGCAACTCTTACCTAATGCAGAGCAGTTATTAATATTGCTGGAGCAAGAATACCAACTGTTGCTCAGCCGGATGCAGGATTTTTATCAGTTGAAAAAAGATTTAATGCTCAAACAACGTGAAAAACTGCTAGACCAATACCATGCCTATGATTTTAAGCTGAGGTATATGGAACTCAAACAACACTTTTTGCAACAGCAAACCCATTGGCGACGCTTAACCGCGGCATTGCAATAATCATAAAAAGAGGCTAACGCCTCTTTTTTTGTATTAGATACCTGTTATGCTTATTTTTTAGCGTATTAGCGGTGGGAGCATGTCAGTGGCAGACAAGAAAACGGATATAAAGCAATCTTATGATTACGATGCTATTGTCATCGGTACAGGGCCTGGTGGTGAGGGTGCGGCCATGTATCTGGCAAAAAGTGGTAAAAAAGTTGCAGCCGTTGAACGCTATAAATCTGTTGGCGGCGGCTGCACGCACTGGGGCACTATCCCTTCAAAAGCATTACGGCATTCAGTCAGCCGTTTAATCGAATTTAAAGAAAACCCATTGTTTCAACTCGACGAGCAACATACTCGCTTAACCTTCCCACAAATATTAAAACATGCTGCTGGCGTCATTCGAAAGCAGGTGCTGTTGCGTAGTGGTTTTTATGACCGCAACCTGGTTAAAATCCATCAGGGCGAAGCGCGTTTTGTCGATGCACATCACATAGAGGTAATGACTCAGGACGGCAGTCATTATACGATTAGTGCAGAAACCATTGTTATTGCTTCCGGCTCCAGACCCTATCACCCGCCTAAGGTAGATTTTACCCATCCTCGAATTTACGACAGTGACACCATTTTATCGCTGGCTCATGATCCCCGACATATTATTATTTTTGGTGCTGGCGTCATTGGCTGCGAATATGCATCTATCTTCAGAGGGTTAGGCGTTAGGGTGGATTTGGTAAATAACCGTGACCGACTATTGTCTTTTATGGACACCGAGATTTCTGATGCGCTGAGTTACCATTTCTGGAATTCAGGAATGACCATTCGACATGGTGAAGAATTTGCCCATATTGAGGGTCGCGATGACGGAGTTATTTTGCACCTGCAATCGGGTAAGAAAATGAAGGCTGACTGCATTTTATTTGCCAATGGCCGTACTGGTAATACAGATATGCTGAACCTTGCAGCAATAGGATTAGCAGCTGATGGCCGGGGTTTAATAAAAGTAAACAATAAATACCAGACCAGCATAGACAATATCTACGCTGTCGGCGATGTGATTGGTTATCCGAGTTTAGCCAGTGCCGCTTATGATCAAGGCCGTCTGGCAGGTGAAGCTATTGTAAAAGGTAACCTGGATGGGCACCTTATCGCTGACATTCCTGCAGGTATCTACACCATCCCGGAAATGAGCTCAGTAGGTAAAACAGAACAGGAATTAACGGCAGCCAAAGTACCTTACGAAGTGGGCAGAGCACAATTTAAACATTTGGCTAGGGCGCAAATTGCCAATACCGGCGCCGGCAGTTTGAAACTGCTGTTTCACCGCGATACATTAGAAATTTTAGGGATCCATTGTTTTGGAGAACGTGCAGCTGAAATCGTCCATATTGGCCAGGCAATTATGATGCAGAAAAATGGTGGCAATAACCTGAATTATTTCGTTCATACCACCTTTAATTACCCTACTATGGCTGAAGCCTACAGGGTGGCTGCGCTAAATGGCTTAAACAGGCTTTTTTAGTTTAGCTTTTGATTTTAAATAGATTTTCCCAAGGGCGCAGTTAAGTCTATTTATTTTTGTTTTGGCTGACAAATCGTTGTAAACTCGGATTGTTAACAACATAAATAACTTAAGTAGTGGAGAAACGCTAATGGCATTGTTTCGTGTCGGAATGGCCTGTTTGCTGGCTTCTTTATGCTGGCCGGTGCTGGCAGATTTTCCTACCGCCAAAGCCCTGTTTGACCAAGGTGAATACGCCCTGGCCAAACCACGGCTCGAAAAAATGGCTGAGCTGGGTCATTTAGAGGCACAATTTTTAATGTCACGTATCTATGCCGATGGTTTGGGTGTAGAAGCCGATATTAATCGTGCATATGCCTGGGCACTGATTGCCCGTGAGCGTGAGCATCCTGAAGCAGATCGCCAGTATCGTTCGCTGCGCTCTAAACTCGATTCGCGGCGCGATGGTAAAGATACCTATACTGAGTTGAATATGCGCTTTGGTAAGGAAGCGTTATACAGCAATCTTTACCCCAATGCTAACCGCTTCGTGATAAGTGGCACTCAGCAAGTTAAACCATTAAGCCAGACAGAACCAAGTTACCCTTCTTACCTGGAGCGCAGTGGTATTGCAGCTTGGGCGATAGTTCACTATGACATTAATGAAGATGGCAGGGTTGATAATGCTAAGGTGATCGCCTCTTTCCCGGTAGGTGCAATTAGTGATGCAGTGCTAAGAGCAGTTGAAGGTTGGCGCTTTGAACCTCCACGCGATCTGTATGGTGACACTATGCGTTTAGAAATGCTGTCACATGCATTTACAGTCAAAGCCAGTGCAGGCTCGCAAACCCGACGCTTTCAAAGGGACAATCAAGACTACCTTGAAGCCATCGAAGCGGCCGCTAAGGCTGATATCGCCGAATATCAGTATTTGTTTGCTATATTGGCAGAAAATAATTTGGTGCGTGATCAGCAACCACTGAATTGGCACCAGCGTGCCGCTATTAATGGCCACCCACAAGCGCAATACCGACTTGCGCAATGCCTGATTAGCGGCAATGGTTGCGATCGTGACCCAAGCAAGGCCGTGAACTGGCTGGCCATTGCTGCTGATGGTGGCAATCCGAAAGCAGGCTACCTGTTAGCTAAAGAATTACTGGACAGTAATAACGTTGATTATGACCCGAAACGAGCTGCCCGCTATCTGGAAACAGCAGCACTGGCCGAGTATATGCCCGCAATTACTGACTATGCTGCTTTATTAGCCATGTCAGATGATCCGGCGATCCATAATCCAGAAAAAGCTATCCGCCTGGCTGAGCAAGGTCGAGCGATAGATGCTAACAACCCGAACTTGTTATCCACCTTAGGTGTTGCCTTTATTGAGATGGGACAACAACGCCGCGGCGAGTCGTTATTACAGCAAGCCATTGAAGAAGCAAGACGCCGTAATTGGGTCACGGCTAACTTCGAAGATTTATTGCTAGATTACCAAACTTCTATGGCCGGGACTCAGTAAACTGTTTCGCCGCCATGCCAGTTCACTTTGGCATGGCGGCGTTTAATATCTTTATTCCAAGCTAGTATCCATGTGATAGGTTTGGCTGAAAGACTGAACTGCATCAATGAATATACCCGCTTTCTCCGGATCCACATCGGGTGTAATACCGTGACCCAGGTTAAATACATGACCACTGCCCTGACCATAACTGTCAAGAATGGTCTGTACTTCTTGCCTGATCCGCTCAGGTGAACCCAGCAATATCGACGGATCCATGTTACCCTGTAACGCCACTTTATGACCAACTCTGGCGCGCGCCTGACCAATGTCAGTGGTCCAGTCTAAGCCCAGCGCATCACAGCCGGTAGCCGCCATGGTTTCAAGCCATTGACCACCATTTTTAGTAAACAAAGTTACCGGCACCTTACGACCATCGGCTTCCTTGGTTAACCCATTCACTATGGTTTGCATATAGCTTAAAGAAAACTCTTTATAATCGCGTGGTGTCAGCACGCCACCCCAGGTATCAAAAATCATCACAGACTGTGCACCTGCAGCAATTTGCGCATTCAGATATAAAGTGACACTTTGTGCCAACTTATCTAACAGCATGTGCAACACTTCAGGTTCACTATACATCATTTTTTTTATGATGCTAAAGGTTTTACTGCCGCTGCCCTCCACCATATAAGTAGCTAGGGTCCAAGGGCTGCCCGAAAATCCAATTAACGGCACACTGCCATTCAGCTCTCGCCTGATGGTTCTTACGGCATCCATCACATAGCGTAATTCTTGCTCTGGATCAGGAATCGGTAAGTGAACCACATCCATAAAATCACGGATTGGCTTACTAAACCGCGGGCCTTCGCCCACTCCAAAAGTTAACCCCAATCCCATAGCATCAGGAATAGTTAAAATATCACTAAACAGTATGGCCGCATCCAGCGCATAACGACGTAATGGCTGTAACGTCACTTCGCAGGCGAGTTCTGGGTTTTTACACAGCGACATAAAGTCACCTGCCTGGGCACGGGTAGCACGGTACTCTGGCAAATACCGACCAGCCTGGCGCATCATCCACACCGGCGTTCTGTCTACCGGTTGTTGTAACAAAGCTCTGAGGTAACGATCATTTTTTAGTTGCATTAGCGGCCGCCCATTAAAAAGTTATAGGTATTTTACCATCAGTCAGCCAGCCAGACTATGCTTAAGCTGCTTAGTGCATGGTTAAAGCTGTTTTCATTATGCTACAAGCGCTACCATCAGTATTTTTTCTGCCATAAAGCCTAGGTTCAGCTTTTTAAAATTGGGGCTTGTATAGCTGTAAAGTATCTGCTATAAAATACTTGCGCTAGTAAAGATATAACAAGTAAGAAGCTCGATACTACGAGACCATGCATTACCTAGTTAAGCCACATTTTGTGGCTTTTTTATTGTCCGGATTTTGCCCTTTGCTGCAATTGCAAAATAATTTGGCCTGACAAGGTTTCTGCCGGCGGCACTGAGGGTAAATTATCCAAATCAAACCAAGCGGCCTCTTCGATTTCTTGCGGTTGGCATACGATATCCCCTGACACATAGTCAGCGATAAAGCCTGTCATAAGCGAGTGAGGAAAAGGCCATGGCTGGCTACCCACATACTGCAAATTGCTGATCGCTATACCCACTTCTTCCATTACTTCTCTGACGGCAGCCTGTTCCAGCGTTTCCGCCGATTCCACAAATCCGGCCAGAATGGAGAAAAATCCGGCTTTATGCCGGCTGGAACGCGCCAGTAAAATCTGTTGTTGCTTGCGAATTCCCACTAATACACAAGGCGCAATCCGCGGATAACAACGATGGCCACACTTATGGCACAAACTAGCTAGCTCCCAGTTCACCAGGTGCATGGCGCTGCCGCACTGGCCGCAAAACCGGTGTGTTTGCATAAATAACGCTACCTGCACCGCTCTGGCAGCCAATTGGAAAATGACGGGCCCCTGCATCAATAACTGCCTTGGGTTATGCCAGCATGCATCATCCGTTATCTGATCATCATGCACTATCAGATAACAAGACCGTTGCTCAATCTGTCCCAGTAGACACGCCTTTGTAGGGTCGAGTTGTAACGGCAAGCTTGCAAAAGGCCCTTGCGGCAAAGTGCCATCTGGCAGTAAATAAAGCCGTCCCCGATTTACAATGCACCACAACGCAGAATCATCGGCAGTCAGCTTTACACTGTGTTTAATCATTTTAATTCCTTTTTAGTTTGCACTGGGCCATTTTATCGGAGATGCTGCCTATCATACTGTCACTGACAGAGCTGACCAATAAAAAATCGGTTGATTTTTTGGGTGAAATTCATTCTAGTAGAACATAGTGCAGAGCCTATTCTGCATTTAAGGAGCAGGTAATGTACAGCCGGGTTAAACAGGCACAACAAAAATGGGGCGGTTCTTTGTCAGCCATCGATAAATGGTTAGATGAACGGCAGCAATTAATAGTCAGTTTTTGTAAATTAGCCGGCTTGCCACCCTTCGAAAAAGATCGCCATACCCTGCCTGCGCAAGACAAAGTAACCGATTTTTGTCAGTTGCTAATGGATTATCTGTCTGCTGGTCATTTTGAAGTCTATGAGCAGATCGTTGCACAATGTGCAGTAAATGGTACTGACAGCCGGCAACTGGCTGATAGCCTTTATCCAAAAATAGCGGTATCCACCGATCTGGCCTTAACGTTCAACGATAATTATGCCGAGCATTTAAGCACCCGGCATAGTGCGGCCTTTGACCGTGAATTGTCCGATCTTGGCCAGGCGTTAGAACATCGCTTTGAATTGGAAGACCGGCTAATCGATACCTTGTATCACAAACATACTGATCAACCGGCCACAGCCTGATATCCAAAATACAACAAGCGGCCTGAGCCGCTTGTTGGGAGTAACACTGTAGCTGACTCAGCACTTATTCGCCGCTGATTATGTCCAGTAATTCTACTTCAAATACTAATACGCTATGTGGACGGATAGTTCCCATATCGCGCTCACCATACGCCAGTTCAGATGGAATGGTAAAGCGGAATTTAGACCCCACGTTCATTAATTGTACACCTTCAGTCCAGCCAGGAATAACACGGTTTAACGGGAATTCAGCAGGCGTACCACGGGCCACTGAACTGTCAAATTCAGTACCGTCAGTCAGGGTACCAACATAATGTACTTTTACCACATCAGTGGCCACAGGCTTTTTACCATCAGCTGCTTGCAGTACTTCATACTGTAAACCTGACTCTGTTACGATAACGCCTTCTTTAGCAGCATTCTGCTCTAAAAATGCTTTACCAGCAGCAGCAGCTTTGGCGCTTTCAGCTTGAGCCAGTTCTTCTTGTTTTTCACGGTATTGTTGATCCAACACCATCAGCAGTTGTTGGATATCTTCATCACTGATGTCTGATTTACCCGCCAGACCATCCTGCACACCACGTAAAATCAGCTGACTGTCTAATTCGACAGAAATTTTGCTGTATTCTTCAATGGTGCTTTCCAGGTAACGGCCAGCTGACACACCCAGGCTATAGGCTTGTTTAGCTTGATCAGTGTCCAACACAGGAGCAGCAGGGGCTTGCTCTTTCTGACAGGCACTCAGGGTAAACATAGCAACAGCAACTAACGATAATTTAGTGGTTAAGCGCATTCTTTTCTCCAAAATATAAGCAGCGGGGCTGCGAAAGTGTGTTTTAATAATTATCCGCGTTCTGGCCTATACTAACGGTTTGTGCAGATGAGGTTAACACCCGCAATGAAATATCCTTGGCTTTTGCTGGTTTTTTTTCTAACCAGCTGTTCAAAAGTCGATACTCAGCCGCTTCAGCAGTGGCAACATGTGGCCCAGGGCAGCTATAGCGCTGCCCTATCAACAAATGGCCGCTTCAGTGCAGTATCATCTATCCAGGATGGCGTGGCCTACTGGGATATCCATAACAATGCCCTGCTCTACTACTGGCGACACCAAGAAGACAGCGATAATCTGGTATTTAACCTGGCGATCAGTGACGATAACAGCCACGTTTTTACTGCCGATAGCAATACCTATGCTTTATGGCGCACCAATGACGGCGCTAATGTCGGCTTTTGGCAACTGGACAATGCCACAGTGCGTGATATAGCCGTGTCCAATGCCGGCCGTCACTTACTGATTGGCAAAAGCGATGGCGCCGTACAGCATATTACACTGCAAGAAGGCCGCCGCCTGGAGTTTTTAGGCCACACTGAACGTATTAACAGTGTTGATATGTCACCCAATGGCCGCTATGCACTTAGCGGTAGTAACGACTACACAGCACAGCTGTGGGATACTCAGACCGCACAAGTGCTATATAGTTTCCCACACCCTAGTCGGGTAACAAAAGTCGCGCTGGATCCGCAAGGCCGCTATGCCTTTACCGCCGACAGTCAGAATCTGGCACAAATCTGGGACATTCAAACCGGCGCCCGCATCAGTCAGTTACAATTTAGCGCCCGCCAACAAGTCTTTAGTGCCGTGCGCTTCAGTGCGGATGGCAAATACCTGTTGACCGGCGCACCGACCCGCAATCTGGCGTTATGGGACGTCGCCACTGGTAAACAACTACAACGCTGGCGGGTAAGCCCTCGCACCGGTAGCCGCCCACCCAGCGCCGTAGTTCATGCAGTGGCTTTTGATGGCACTGAGCGTATAATCAGCGAAAGTTCCAGTGGCTTTGCCGAGGTATGGGAAATAAACTATGAGTGATATACCAGAAGAAATACAAATGCACCTTATTGATTTGGAAAGTAAAATTGCCTTCCAAGAAGATAACATCCAAAGCCTGAATGATGAGTTGCATCAACATCAACGGCGCATTGAACTATTACAGCGTCAGGTACAGATGCTGGCCGAAAAACTCCATCAATTACCGGATGACAGTGGCATTTTACGCACTGATGAAGAGCCGCCTCCGCCGCATTATTAATCCCCACGCTAAAATATCAAGGCCATGTATTACTCAGGTTTAAAGACCCCAATCATAGTTTCGCTATTGCGCACTGCCTTCGCAACCTGTGGCTCAGGTTGCGCCATTTGATGGCCACAACTGACACACTCCACTTTCTCAACATTGTTTTCCAGAAAAAGCATTAAGGTATCTATGGCTTTACATTGGGGGCAGGTGGCTCCGGCGATAAAGCGTTTTTTCTTGCGAACAGTCATAGTGATCCCATTTGATTGCCAGCAATTTTCAGCTTAGCCCTTGGTTTATGTTGGTTATAGCGTAAAATTGCCGCCCTAGTTCAGTATTACAGGTAAAAGCATGATCCAGTTACAGCAGGTAGAACTGCGCCGCGGCCCGCAGGCCTTATTTACTAATGCCGATCTTACCGTATTTCCGGGGCAAAAAGTCGGAATTATTGGTGCTAATGGTTGCGGTAAATCCAGTCTGTTTGCGCTACTGCAAGGCAAATTGCATGCCGATGCCGGTAATATAAACATCCCTGAACGCTGGGTTATTTCTACCGTGGCCCAGGAAACCCCAGCGCTGGACTGCAGTGCTATGGATTACGTGCTACAGGGCGATGAAAAGCTGTTTCCGCTGCTGCTTAAAGTTCGCAGTCAATGCAGTGAAAGCGATTTAGCTGCAGTACACTTACAAATTGAAGCACTCGACGGCTACCGCGCTGAAGCCAAAGCTGGCGTGTTACTCGATGGCTTAGGTTTTGCTGGCGATGCCCAGCAACAGCCGGTTAAATCGTTCTCGGGTGGTTGGCGCATGCGCCTGAACCTGGCCAAAGCACTAATGCAGCCGGCCGAGTTACTGCTGTTGGATGAGCCAACCAACCACCTTGATTTAGATGCCGTGCTTTGGCTGGAAAAATACCTGGCTAATTATCAGGGCACCCTGTTATTGATAAGCCACGACCGCGATTTTCTCGATGCCGTGACCGACAATATCGTGCATATAGAGCGCCAGACCCTGACCTTATACAAGGGCAACTACAGCCAGTTTGAGCGCCAGCGTGCTGAGCAATTGTCGCAGCATCAGGCCAATTACGAAAAACAACAGCTTCAGGTTGCCCACCTGCAAAAGTTTATCGACCGCTTTAAAGCGCAGGCCACCAAAGCCCGCCAGGCACAAAGCCGGATTAAAGCACTGGAGCGGATGACCATACTAGCGCCAGCCCATGTTGATTCGCCCTTTAGTTTTAGTTTTCGCGAGCCAAAATCACTACCTAATCCGCTGTTGAAAATGGAAAACGTGCAGGCCGGCTATGCTGACCACGTGATCTTAAGCCAGATTAAATTTCAGCTGTTGCCGGGCAGCCGGATTGGTTTACTGGGTCGCAATGGCGCCGGCAAATCGACACTCATTAAGCTGCTGTCGGGCAGCATGAAGCCACAAAGTGGTGACATATGGTATGCCAATGGCGTTAGCCTGGGCTATTTTGCCCAGCACCAGCTGGAAACGCTGCGCCCGCAAGACTCACCCTTGCAGCATTTGGTGCGACTGGACCCGTTAGTGCCCGAGCAAAAGCTGCGCGACTTTCTGGGTGGTTTTGGTTTTTATGGCGATAAAGCGCTGGAAGCCTGTGCGCCCTTTTCCGGCGGTGAAAAAGCCCGCCTGGTACTGGCGTTAATCGTCTATCAACGGCCTAATCTGTTACTGCTGGATGAGCCCACCAACCACCTCGACTTAGATATGCGTGAAGCCATAGTGATGGCCTTACAAGAGTTTGAAGGGGCTATTGTTATTGTTTCGCATGACCGGCATTTACTCAGCAGCTGTACTGATGAATTTTACCTGGTGGCTCATGGCCGGGTTGCGCCCTTTGATGGTGACCTGACTGATTATTACCAATGGCTGCAGCAAGATGCGCGGCAAAGCGCCTCTGCCGCCACTCAGGCTGACAGCAGCCCGGCCAGCCTGAATGTAGTGCGCAAAGATCAAAAACGGCTGGAAGCCGAGCTGCGTAATTTACTCAGGCCTCTCAAGCAAAAGGTGGAGAAGCTGGAACAACAGCAACAAAAACTGACCGAGCAACTGGCCAGCATAGAACAACTGCTGGCCGATGCAGATATTTACAGCGCTGAACGCAAAGCCGAGCTGACGGCATTATTAGCAAATCAAGCCAGTGCCAGCAGCAGTTTAAGCAGCGTTGAAGAAGACTGGTTTATAGCGCAGGATGCGTTAGAGCAGCAAACTGAGCGCTTTTGGGATAGTAATAGCTAAAGGCGAAAGAACAATGGTTAACACCCAAGCCCCCAGCGCAGAACAACTTTGGCAATTCAGTCTGGCGCTATATGCAAAAGTACAGCCGCTGTGTCTGCAGTGGCAGGATAACTTTGGGCTAAACGTTAACCTGCTACTGTTGCTCTGCTATTTAGAGCAGCATCAGCTTAGCTTATCATCAAGCCAGCTGCAGCAACTTGCTGCTACACTGGATAGCTTTAGCCGCGACTTTACCAAGCCCCTGCGCCAGCTTAGGCGTAATAGCAGCCAGGCACCCCTTACCCCAGCGCGACAGCAACAACTGAAGCAGGCGTTACTAAAAGCCGAATTAGTAGCAGAGCAACTGGAGCAGCAGTTACTGCTGGCGCACTGCCCGCCGCTGAGTTTAACCGCAAAGCCATTAATTGAGCTTTATCTGGTTGTGCTAAACGTCGATATCCCTACCTTAAGCGGTCAATTGTTTGATCTGCGTCAAGCTCTACAGCAACAGCGTTAAGCCAACGGTGAAAATTTGATCTGTATCAGTTCAGCCGCGACATAGCTTGCCTAAACTGCACGCATTAACACTGTTGTTATTGCAGCTAAAGAGGGCAAAGTTATGAACCTGTGGCATGAATTTTTAAATAATCCGGTAATTTTTATTTCTTTCACTGGCCTGGCGATTGTCATTGGCTTATGTCTGTTTTATGCAGTGTATTTTATCTATAAAATTGACCACGATACACCAAACTCAAAGCAAGACTAACTGATGTGCTAACGTTTTAAGCTGTGGTTTAACGCTGAAGTTTGAGATGGATTTAACGGCTAAGTTTCAAGGTAGCCAAGTTTATCGGCAACGCCGTTCCAGGCATCAGCATCCGCAGGTGGCGCTTTGACTTCGCGGATATTAGGCCACAGCTGGGCCAACTCGGCATTAAGCTGAATAAAACCGTGCTGCTCGGCAGGCACCTTGTCTTCCTGCACTATGGCATTAGCGGGGCACTCCGGCTCGCACAGGGCGCAATCAATACAAATGGTCGGGCTGATGGCCAGAAAATTCGGCCCTTCAAAAAATGCATCTACCGGACATACCGCCACGCAGTCGGTATATTTGCATTTAATACAGTTATCCAGCACGACAAAGGCCATAATGGCTCAGCTCCACGGTTCACAAGCTGTAGATCATACTGCAGCACACTAAAAAATCAAACCCCAGCAAAAACCCTTACGGACAATTAAGTCAGCTTGGCGTAAAATAACGATATCTTGTGAGCGGCTGGCCTGTTGCCTGGTCGCAATGACACCGATATGGAACCTTTATGCTGCGCCTGACCGAAATTAAACTCCCACTAAACCACGATGAAAATACGCTAACTGCGTCTATTTTAAGCAAATTGCAACTAACCCCAGAGCAGCTGCACAGCGTTACTATATTTAAACGCGGCTTTGATGCCCGTAAAAAAACCGATATTCAGCTTATTTACACCCTGGATATCGAAGTTGACAACGAAGCGGCGCTGTTACATAGCTTTGCGAAAGACCCTCACGTTAAACCCTCGCCAGATACCCGCTATAAATTTGTTGCTCAGGCTCCCGTTAATCTTGCTGAGCGGCCCATTGTGATTGGCCTTGGCCCCTGCGGGTTGTTTGCCGGTTTATTACTGGCGCAAATGGGCTTTAAACCGATTATTTTAGAACGTGGTAAAGAGGTCCGTGAGCGTACTAAAGATACTTTTGGTTTTTGGCGCGGCAAAGAGTTAAACCCAGAGTCGAACGTGCAGTATGGCGAAGGCGGCGCGGGTACCTTTTCTGATGGTAAGCTGTACAGTCAGGTAAAGGATCCTAAGCATTATGGCCGCAAGGTCATGAGCGAATTTGTTGCGGCCGGTGCACCAGATGAAATTATGTATGTCAGTAAACCCCATATCGGTACCTTTAAACTGGTGGCGATGGTAGAAAAAATGCGGGCAAAGATTATCGAACTGGGCGGGGAGATCCGCTTTAGCAGCAGAGTAGATAAACTGCATATTGATAACGGTCAGCTGACCGGCTTAACCCTGGCCAGTGGCGAGCAGTTGCTCAGCAAGCACGTGGTACTGGCCGTAGGCCACAGCGCCCGCGATACCTTTGAAATGCTATATAAGCAGGGTGTTTATATTGAGGCTAAGCCCTTCTCCATCGGTTTTCGGATAGAGCATGAGCAATCAATGATTGATGAATGCCGCTTTGGCCCTAATGCTGGCAACCCGATTTTAGGCGCGGCCGATTACAAACTGGTGCATCATTGCAGTAATGGCCGCACAGTTTATAGTTTTTGTATGTGCCCCGGTGGTACTGTTGTGGCCGCAGCCTCAGAACAAGGCCGGGTGGTGACCAATGGCATGAGCCAGTACTCAAGGCACGAACGCAATGCTAATAGCGCCATCGTAGTAGGCATAGACCCTGAGCGTGATTACCCTGGCCACCCACTGGCCGGTATTGCCCTGCAGCGCCAGTTAGAAGAACAGGCGTTTAAACTGGGTGGTGAGACTTATCATGCGCCGGCGCAGCTAATTGGCGACTTTTTAAAAGGCAAACAGTCGGACGAACTCGGCGAAGTTAAGCCCTCATATACCCCCGGCATTACCTTGACCGATTTATCCAAAGTGTTGCCCGACTTTGCCATTGCCGCCATACGCGAAGCCATACCGGCCTTTGATCGGCAAATCCGGGGTTTTGCTAAAGCCGATGGCTTGCTGACCGGCGTTGAAACCCGCACCTCATCGCCTATTTGTATTAAACGTGGTAATGACTACCAGAGTATCAATGTAAAAGGCTTGTATCCGGCGGGGGAAGGCGCAGGCTATGCCGGCGGCATTTTATCAGCCGGTATTGATGGCATTAAAGTGGCAGAAGCGCTGGCACTGGCGATGCTGGATGCTGATTACACTGCATCTTTATAAAGGCCATGTCTGACGGACTCAGCCGGCAATACTACCGCAACGGCCCGCCACACCGGGCCGGTGCCGATGTCAGTTTTGGCGATCTGGTCAAGATCTTTGGCTTTAACAGTATTCATATTGGCCGCTGGGTGCAAAGCGCCGAGCAGCAGCAGGCAGCCAATTTGTTCTTTGATGCGCTGTGCGATTTGCAGCTGCTGCTGCAAGTACCGGAGCAGGTTATCTCACTGAATGGCAGTCTGGCATTAACCTATGGCATAGGTGGTCAGCGCGGCGTCTGTGCCCACTACCAGCCACAGGGTCGTATTTTAGCCTTGGCAAAAAACGCCGGTGGTGGCAGCCTGGCCCATGAATGGTTTCATGCCTTTGATCACTATATTGCCAGCAAGCTGTTCAGCCCTACACCAGCAGCAAACCGTTTTGCCAGCCGTTGCTGGCTCGATTCTTTGCCGCAGCATAGCCATCCATTAAATGAGTTGTTAAATCAGGCTTTTAGCAGTTTGTTTCTATCTGCTGATGGCAGCAACGAGAGTGATTTTTTTCGCCATTGCCGTACGCTTGATGCCAGCCGCCAGCAGTTGTACCTGGCAATGCCGGAAGAAATGGCCGCCCGCGCCTTTGAACATATGCTGCAACGCCAGTCCGTTAAAAACAGTTTTTTGGTATCTGGTACCCTGCAAAGCAAGGCTGCCAAGCTGGGCGTGTACCCGGATGAGGCGCTCAGTAACAGGCTTAGCCGTTTATGGCTAGCCTACTTCCGGGCTTTGGGGCAACATTTACGCCGACAAGGCTGATGGTGAATATCATTTAAAGGTTAATTCGCACTGCGGTTAAACAAAAACAGGCCATCACTCAACTTAACCTGGTTACCACCTGCTTTTTTTGCCAGATACATGGCTTCATCCGCACTGAGCAGCAACTCTTTTTGCTCCCGACCATGCTGGGGATATATAGCGACACCTATGCTAGGGTTTATCGACAGTTGCTGGCCATTAATTAAAAAAGGTTCAGCTAACCGCTGTCTGATATTTTCTGCCAACTGCCAGGCCGTAGCTTCGTCCTGTAATTGTTCCAGCAAGATCACAAATTCATCGCCACCAAAGCGGGCTGCCGTGTCAGTCTGGCGTATCGCTTGCTGTATTCTGCTGGCTGTTTGTTGCAGTAATCCATCGCCGACACTGTGACCATAGTTGTCGTTTACCTGCTTAAATTTATCTAAATCCAGATATAACAGCGCCAGCATACCCTGCTCCCGCTCCGCTCTGGCCAATGCCGAGTGCATGCGGTCCTGAAACAACTCACGGTTGGGCAGGCTGGTCAGTTGATCATAAAGCGCATGAAACTTTAATCGGGCCAGCATTTGTTTACGCTCAATGGTCAACGCCACCTGGGTAGCCACAAACTCCAGCATTTCCAATTCAGCCTGGCCATAACCCGCGGCTTGGGGTCCATGCTGTGCCATTAGCACGCCAATAATGCCGCTATGAGACTGTAAAGGCACCGCAAGTGCAGTAATGTTTGGCTGAATAACGCTAAGCGGCTTAGCAGTGGAGCATGACTCAGCCGGCTTGCTGCGGTATAGCTGACTCTGGCCGCTATGAATAACCCTGTGACACAAGTCACTGGCTAATGGACTAGCCGCCACTGCAATAGCCTGTTCACTGCTATAGACGAAACTTAACCCTTTTTTATGGTCATAACGGGCAATAATAAAGCGCTGCACCGGCATTAAACCGGCAATGATTTGATGTAGTTGCTGATACAGCTGATCAATATCTTCTGCCGCAAAAGCGGCTTCTGAAATCGCATACAACGCCGCCTGACGACGCTGCGCTAATTTAAGGCTGCTAATGTCGCGAGCCACTGCTATCCGTTGCTGTTTATCTTCTGACCAACGTGCCGACCACAACAGATGCACCACGCTGCCGTCTTTACGTATATAGCGGTTTTCAAAATCCAGTTTAACCGCACCCTGGTTAATTTGCTCAGCGGTCGCCAGCGTCAACAGCATATCCTCCGGGTGAATAAACTCCAGCATTGAATGACCGAGCATTTCGTGTGGCTTATAACCAAAAATGCGCTCAGCACCGGGGCTGATAAATTCAAAACAACCGTGCTTGTCTACTACACAAATTGCATCCAGCAGTAGATCGATGTAGTTACTTAGTACCTTATAGCTCGGTTCGGACATGATCAGCTTCGCAGATAAATGTTGCTGCTACCCGGCTGCAATGCTTGGCGTTTGCTTGTAACAATAGCATGAAATTAATAAATGCGAATACGCTTCTGCCAACTATGTCGCTGTCAGCTCGGCCTGCAATTGCTGGCATTGCAGCCAGGTCAGGCCGTAAATAGTCAGTTGTGGGTTAGCGCCTAAGCTGGTGGGCAATATAGAGCCATCAAATATCGACAAATTTTGCAGCTGATGGTGGCGGCCCTGCGGGTTGACTACGCCTTTAGCCGGTTCAGCACTCATATTACAGCCGCCCATCACATGAGCCGAGGCCACAGTTTGCCGGTATTTTTGCATTGATAACTGCGCTATCGCTGCTTTTGCCTCGTGCCAGCTGTTGTAAAGCACCGCATCGTGATGAATAGGTAATACCTGCTTGGCCCCCGCCGAAAATTGCAGTTCAGCCATCGACAACAAGGCCCGGCGTGCGCCCTGCCACACATAATCGGTTATCGGGTAATCCAGCACAGGCTGCTGCTGGCTATCAAGCAACACGCTACCGCCCTGGCTTTGCGGATGAAAGCCATCGCGCAGCAGTGCTATGGTCACCTGCAGCTGATTAAACTGCTGCATTAAGGCCGCATGCTGCTGACCTGTGCCCAGCAGCTTTGTAGCCATCAATACCGGGTGTACAGGGGCGGCTTCCAGCTTATAGCCAATCTGATCGCTGGCTGGCCAAACAAATTGATCCGAGTAAATAGACTGCGGTGCCCCGGCATGGCCCTTGATATCTTCGGCAAACAATGCACCGCTGATCAGCGAAGGATGTAAATAAGTATGCTTGCCTAAGCGCCCGGACGGATCTGGCACCTTTGAGCGCAGTAAAATGGCCGGTGAGCCAATAGCGCCTGCTGCCAGAATATAATGTTTGGCTTTAATACTGACGTTAATATCGCGGCGTGGCTGAAAATACTGATCCACCGGTACCGCCTCTATACCGGTAATGTTATCACCCTGCCAGCTAAACTGTCTAACGGACAAGCGTGATATTAAGGTGGCGCCGAGCGCCAGCGCCGCCGGAATGGTACTAATCAGCATCGATTGCTTGCCATTAATAGGGCAACCCATGCCGCAATAGCCTAAATTGGCACAGCCATTCACATTGCGGCTAATAACAGTATATTCCCAACCCAGCGCCTGACAGCCGCGCTGCACTACACTGTTATTGCCATTAGGCGGCACAGGCCAGGGCTGAATATTCAGCCGTTGCTCGGCCCTGGCAAAATAGGGGGTTAAGTCGCTAGTGCCGGTGAAATTGAGGCCAAACTCGCTTTGCCAGTACTCCAGTGTTGGCTGCGGTGTGCGAATAGAGGTAGTCCAGTTAACCGTGGTAGAGCCACCGACGGTGCGCCCTTGTAATATGCTAATGGCCTGATCACGGGTCTTGCGGGCGGCCCCTTCCTGATACAAATTCGGATAAGCCCAACGCTCTTCCATCACAAAATCATCGCGGGTGTAATAAGCGCCCTCTTCCAGTAACAGCACCCTAAAGCCAGCCTGCGCCAGTTGCTCAGCGGCGATACCGCCGCCGGCGCCAGAACCAATAATGGCGATATCCGCGTCAAACTGCTGATCCTGCGTAAACTGACTGGCATCAAAGTGATTAGTTATCATTGTACGGTTCCCAAAACGTGTTTTCCAAGGCGGCTAAGTGTGGATTTCCTGATACCTGAGCCATTAACACCTCATCTGAAACGGGGAGCAGTATATGCCAATCGCTTCCAGTGCTCGGGCTGGCCATAATAAGCACCATATAACAGCTCGCGCAGCCCATGATAAGCTTGCTGCAATACCCCAAGATAACTGTCACGCCAGCTGTCCAGCAAAGCCAGCCGTTGCTGCATAGTTAACTCGGCCAGCTGCGTTAAATGGCCGGTCAGGCCCAGTTGGCTGATACGATTGGCTAACAGATTAAACAACTGGTGCAGCTCCTGCTGCTGGCGCAAGGGTAAAAATGGCAGAAAATCCTTGACCGCAGCTTTGGTACGCTCAAGCTCAGCCATCGCTAATGTCGCATCTTGCGGTAAAGCACCGTACAATAGTGCAGGTAACAGCGCTGACAACACTAAGTCTTGGTGGTTATCATCAGCATTCAGGCTTTGCTGCCAGCCATAATAGGTTAAGCCGGTGCCAACAGAGACTAAAGCCGCTAAGGCGATACCGGATAAAATAAATTGCCGCCGATCCATAGTGCTGCACCTTGGGTAACATTTAAACCATTGTTTATCAGGACACGTCCATTTGCAAGCTCAGTTCAGACCAGTCGTTCATACTCCTTTCCAGCCGGCCTGGTGGTTAAAACATGCTCATTTACAAACCATTTTTGCTAAGTATTTAAGCCCCAAACAGCGGCTAAACACCGTTGCTGAAATGTTCAACCTGCCCGATGGCGACGAGTTACAACTTAACTGGCTGCATAGCAACACCGCCAGTGCTGACAAGCCACTGTTGATTTTACTGCATGGTCTGGCCGGGGATATTAATAGTCACTATATTCAGGCGATGCTGGCGCAGTGCCAGCGGCTTAACTGGTCGGCAGTATTGCTGCACTTTCGTGGCTGCAACGGCAAGCCTAATAAACTGCCGCGCGCTTATCATAGTGGCGATACCGCCGATGCGGCGCTGGTGATAGCTGAGATACAACGCCGTTACCCGCAGCAGCCACTGGTGGCGGTGGGCTATTCACTGGGTGGTAATGTCTTGCTGAAATACTGTGGTGAGCAAGGCGCTGCTAACCCGCTTTCGGCAGCCATCGCAGTTTGCCCGCCATTGTCACTGTCGGCCTGCGCCAAGCGTATTAACAGCGGTAGCAGCAAGCTGTACCAGCGCTATTTGCTGGGAAGGTTAAAACGCAGCACCTTATTAAAACTTAAACAATTTACCGATTTTCCGCTGCCATTAACGCCAGAGCAGGTGCAAGGCTTTGCCAGTATTGAGCAGTTTGATGAGCACTATACCGCGCCAGTTCACGGCTTTAAAAATGCCCAGGATTACTATCAGCAAGCCAGCGGTAAAGCCTTTTTGCGGCACATTCAAATCCCAACGCTGATTATTCACGCTAAAGATGACCCTTTTTTATCTGATGAGGTGATCCCCACGCCTGCTGAGCTTAGCCCTTATGTGCAGTACGAGCTGACATCCGGTGGCGGCCACGTTGGCTTTGTCTATGGCAGCCCGTTAAAACCGCAATTCTGGCTGAACCAGCGCATCCCGGCCTTTATTAAACAACAGTTGGCTTTATGATTATTCCCTACACTGATATTAGCCCCGACACCCTGACTAACCTGATTGAATATTATGTGCTGCGCGAAGGGACCGACTATGGCGAGCAGGAAATGACCATGGCAGACAAGGTGCTGATGGTGCAGCACCAGCTGCAAAGCGGTGAGGTGGTGATTGTTTATTCCGAACTGCACGAAACAGTGAACCTGATGCCCAGGCAGCAGTTTTGGCAACAGACTGCCGGACAACCAGACTACAACTAAGCGGCTGGCTAAGGCGAAGCCTTAGCTGAGCGGCTGCAAAAAGGCACTGTGGCAATAGCCATCAGCCAGGCCATCACCGGCGATATCTACCTGCACCCAATCGCCCTTACTTTGTAACAACCACACCCGCTGGCCGGGCTGTAGGGTGCTGCTGATATCAAACTCGGTACCTGGACCTGCTCGCACTCTAAGTCCGGCACGGGCATTCACTATAGCTTGCGGCCGGCTGATGCTGATTGCTGGCGCTGGCTGCAGCTCAATAAACTCAGCACTAATGGCCGGACGTTCAGCTAATAAGGGCGGCATAGGCGGTGCTGACGGCTGCCCTTGCCAGCTGATAATAGCCTGGCGCAAATTATCAGCCCAATCACTGTCACCGCCTTGCGGATACTGCCCTGTCATCAGTTGCGACACTTGCAGGCCCTTTAACTGCAAATGCGGCAACTCCCAGCTCAGTGGTTCTAAGCCGACTTTGTTGGCCAACTGATGCAGCTTTTTCCAATGGTTTTTAAATTCACCGGTATCTGCCCAGCTCCAGCGGCCATTGACAAACAACACAAAATCGGCCGCCACCCCATACTGATGGTAAGATTGCCAGGCCATGGCTTTGGTCACTATATTGCCTGGGGTGGTTCGGCCCTGTTGATACAGCTCTCGCTGGCGCTGCGGCGAGCGAAAGCCCTCGAATAATCTGAATGGTAAATCTGCTTTGGTACACTCCTGCAACAAGCTACCTGCTTTTTCACGAAACACAGGATGCAGAGGCTCCAGCGCACTGTTTCTGCTCATAGAACGCCTCCGGAATAAATGGCGGCAACCATTACCGCACGGCAATCAGTATAGACAGTATTTGCTAAGGCAGCACATGGCCGGCAACTGTCAATAAAGGGTCAGATAACTGTCATAAGTTTGCCATTTACACACGGGATAGTAGCGCCTATCACTACTGTGCAAGGAATAACCATGTTCGAGTGCCGCGCTATCTTTATTTCAGACGTCCATTTGGGCTGCAAAGACTGCCGGGCTGATTACCTGCTCAGTTTTTTACAGCATACCCAGACCGATAAAATATACCTGCTGGGCGATATCGTGGACCTGTGGGCCATGCGCAAGCAAGTGCACTGGCAGTTAAGCCAAAATCAGCTGGTCAAAGCCTTACTGGATAAAGCCGAGCAAGGTTGCGAAATTATTTATGTACCGGGTAATCACGACGAGGCGCTCAGGCTCTATCACGGCAAAAGCTTCGGCAATATTAAAGTGGCCCTGCGCAGCAGCCATACCACCTTACAGGGTAAAAAATTGCTGTTGCTGCATGGTGATGAGTTTGACAAAGACGTCAGTTTTGGCCCGTTGCATAACTGGCTGGGTGATACTCTGTACGATTTACTGCTGTTTTTAAACCGCTGGTTTAACCGCAGCCGGCGCTTGTTTGGTGGCAAGTATTTCAGCCTGGCTGCCTATATAAAACGCAAAGTGCCCGGTGCGCAAAAAGCCATAGCGCGCTTTCGCCAGGCGGTGGTCAATAAAGCGCTAAAAGGCGGCTTTGATGGTGTGGTCTGCGGCCATATTCATCATCCGGAGATCCGTATCGAGCAGGGCATTATTTACTGTAACGATGGCGACTGGATTGATAACTGCACCGCACTGGTGGAACAAATGGATGGCAGCCTGGCGCTCTACCACTGGGCTGAGCAAGCACAGCGCCTGGCCGCTATGCCACTGCAGCCGGTGGCCAGCAGCGCTAAGGCCGCTTGATGGCTTTCGCCTTATGCACTGACATATTTTTGTCACAGTTTATTGTTATAACCTAGCCTGGGTTGTCGCTTGAGGCTGTAATGACTTTTTTTGCTATCGCACGCCATCTGGCTCTATGGCTGTTGGCGCTTTTGCTGTTGCTGTTCACTGATAGCTCTCAGGCTGAAGCTGCTGCCACTGCCTATCCGCAACAACCCATCCGCATTATTGTTTACACCAGCCCTGGTGGCTTAATTGATCTGACCGCCAGACGCTTTGCTGAGATTGCCAGACGCTACACTGATGGCCAGCCGGTCGTGGTGCTTAACCGCCCCGGAGGCGGCGGTGTGGTGGCTTTTGAAGAATTACTGCAGCAACCGGCCGATGGCTATACCTTACTGGCCGTCACCCGCTCGAATATTTCAAAATTTGTGTCTATTGGCCGTGAGGATTTGCTACAGCAACTGGACTGGCATTCTTATCTGATGGCCAACCCGCATGTGTTGATTACCAATAAACACAGCGGCCTGATTAATTGGCAGGCCCTGCAGGATGATGCCAAAGCTAAGCAGGGCCGGCAGTTATGGCTGGGAGCTGATATTGGTGGTGTTAAGCATGTATCGGGCCTGAAAATGGCGGCTGGCGCTGAGCTTAACATGCGCTGGATCCCCTACAGTAGTGGTGGTCAGGCAGTGGCAGCGTTAATCGGCGGCCTGGGTGCGGCTTACCTTGGCAATCCGCGCGATGTGCTGGCATCTGATAATCTCAGCATAGTCGCCGTGGCCGCTGCGCAGCGGCTGGCGGCGTTTCCTGACGCCCCGACCTTTAATGAACTCGGTATAACCGGTTTAGAGCAGGAGCTGATTTGGCGCGGGCTGGCCTTAGCACAAGGGGTCGACCCGGCGGTCAGACAACAGTTAACGGCACTGGTTGAGCGCGTCACCACAGATCCGGACTGGCTGGACTTTTGGGTCAGTGACGGTGTTGAGCTGAAATACCGCGACAGCCAATATTTTCAGCCCTTAGTCGCGCGCGATATTCAGGAATTTCAGCATTATCTGGGCGAGTTAGGGTTAGTGGCAGAGACTAAAACAACCACTAGTGGTACCTTAGCCACCTCGCTGCTGCTAAGCCTGCTGCTGATGAATGGCTTACTGGCGCTACTGTTAATGCGCTCATCGCTGCGCCAGCATGCCGGTCAGTTGTTATTACCCGGCGCCTTTGTTTCATTGGCGCTGCTGTGTCTGTGGTTAAGCCTGTATCTGCCCCCTCCCTCATTGGCCGATAGTATTGGCGCCAGCGGCATACCGCGGCTATGGAGTGGTTTATTGTTGCTGTTGGCCTTATTGCAGTTACTGATGCTTAAAGGAACGTTGCAACGCTTAACGCCTGATCAGAGTCCCTCTGCCAGCCCGGCCTTACTGTATCGGGTATTTGCCCTGCTGGCGGCCTATGTATTATTGCTGCCGCTACTGGGCTACTGGTTGGCCAGCATGCTGTTTTTACCGGCGCTGTTGTGGTTGCTGCATTACCGGCAGCTGCGCACAATGTTAGTCTTAACCAGCAGCTGGTTAGCCTTTAGTTACCTGCTGTTTCAGCGTTTACTTTTAGTCGATTTACCAACAGGGTTCTGGTGATGACAAGCTTGTACCTGTGGAGCCACCATGCTTGAGCACTTGCTAGACTCTGCCGTCCAGTTACTGGCGTTTTGGCCATTAATGGCTATTGCCGGTGGCCTGATCATTGGCATTCTAGCCGGTGCCATGCCGGGCTTATCGCCGTCGATGGCAGTGGCACTGCTGGTGCCTTTTACTTATGGCATGTCGCCCATACTGGCGTTAATTTTACTGGTAGCCATTTATATTGGCGCCAATTATGGCGGCTCTATTACCGCTATTACGGTAAACACCCCCGGCACCGCCTCCGCAGTGGTCACCGCTATTGATGGCTATGCCCTGACCCGTCAGGGCCAAGCCGCCAGTGCGCTGGGTATTTCTATCGTTAGCTCTGCCGTTGCCGGTGTTATTGGCACCCTGGTATTAATCTTCTTTTCTGTGCCGCTGGCGGGCATCGCCGTTAAATTTCATCCGGCCGAATATTTTGCGCTGGCTATCTTTGGCCTCGCCACAGTGTCCTCGCTGGCGGGTAAAAACTCGTTAAAAGCCTTTATTACCGCAGTGTTAGGCTTACTAATAAGCACCCTTGGTACCGATCCGATTTCCGGTGCCGATCGCTTTAGTTTTAATATCAGTGCCTTATCTGATGGCTTTTTACTGATCCCGGCACTCATCGGCTTATTTGCGCTAAGCGAAGTATTTTACAGCATTGAAAAACGGGATTTCAAGCAGCCGACACCGGTTACTGCCGTCGCCGGCTGGCCAAAGTTTACACAGTACTGGAAGCTAAAGTGGGTCACCCTGCGCTCAGCCCTTATCGGCACCTTAATTGGCATTTTCCCCGGTGCGGGCGCGGTTATCGCCTCTTTTATCAGTTACGATATTGCCAAAAAATACTCCAGCACGCCTGAGCAATTCGGCCATGGCAGTCATGAGGGCGTGGCCGCTGCGGAGGCGGCGAAT
>NZ_DAINOE010000048.1:0-9387 GCF_036735525.1 Arsukibacterium sp.
CTCTCGAAAGAGCAGGGGCTTTTTTATTGGTTGCGATTCGGGCGGTGGACTACTCTCGCATGGCAGCCACTGCGCTACGCTGGTGGCATTGTGCAGGCCTTCCCTGGCCTGCATCGCTTCGCGACCTGCCTGCGGCAGTCCAAAAACGCTCCCGGCGTTTTTGTCGCCATGCTACTTCTCTGCTCGTGCAGACATTAATCGTCATGATGAAGCGGAGCAATAAAGCCTCCCCCTTTGTAAAAGGGGGAATGAGGAGGATTTGCTTTAAAAGGAATATTTAGCGTTTAGCGATTTAACTATCTTTGCAAATTACCGCTGGCATCAATGTGCCAGTCTGCTTTGCCGAGTTGTTGTAGATAAGCTCTGGCATTTGTTAAAGGCACAGCATTGATAATATGGTTTTGTTGATCCATTAATAGCAGCCATTGTTTTGGCGCGGAATGGGCTTTGTCATCATCCAAGTAGCTATGCATTCCCATATAGCGGGGTGGAATATTCTGCCATCCACTTTCTAACTTAAAAATATAGCGACTTTGATAGTCAATATGTAAATAGCGAGCTTGATCAGCTGGTGATAGGTTGTTTCTGTCTATAACAGTGGCAATAGCAATGCCGCTGCTGCGTTGTATTGCAAGTTTAGCCTCATGTTGCTGTTGACCCGCTTGTTGTTTTGCCTGATTTTGTGGTTTTAGCAGTGAGGAACTGACCGGACTGGCAATTTGTAATGAAAAGACTTCAAGTTCAAAAGTATCGAGCATTGACTGATACGCTGCGGGATTATTGCAATCTTCTAGCTTTTCTTTAAATTCGTTTGGTTGCATCGCACTTAGTAGCGGATTAGAGCTAATTAACGGTATAAAATCGTCTAAGGATATTGTTAATTGTTGTTCTATGGCTTCTGCTAGTACACTGGGATCAGTAGGCTTATAAAATTTGTCGTTGACCAGATCTGTTTGGCAATAACTTACGAACCGATTGATTTCATTATAATAGCTCACACTGACAACGGCACTTTGCAAGGTACGCCGTTCGGACTGGGTCAGAATAACCGCGCCTGACAAACTGCTGAGAATGAGAGGTAGCAACAAAGACATAACAAGAATACCCGTAGAAAAAACGCTGCACTGTACCACCTATTTGTGACATTGAGTAGTCGGATATGTTGGGCTTGTATAGCTTAGTTCAGCGGTTTCAATTGCCGCTGGCTGACCTGCACCATAAAGACCGGGCGACTACCGTCACTTTGTTGTAACAGGTTTAATGGTCTTAGCTGCCTGAGTAAGCAACTGTGTTGCAGGTTTAAGCGACATTGATCTAATGCGGTACTGATCGCAATCGCTGCCAGATACCCTTCCAGGCTGACATCGCTAAATTGATTAACGCCAGATTGCAGTGAGTGCTGCTGATATTGGGCTACTAAGTGGTGCTGATTATTGCTGGGGTCTGGCACTACCATAGACGCATATACCTGCACAAAATGCTTGAGATGTTGCTGCAAAGCGCTGATGCCAGCAAATGATAGGGTGCTAAATGCTGGCATAAATTCTTGGTTCACTGCGGTGTTAATCATCTTGGCAACCTGTTGGTAGCTGCCGGCAATAATTACCACCTGCGGTTGTAGCGGTTTAATGGTCGCTATGGTCTGTTCAATATCGGCTTGATTAAGCAGATAGCGCCTGACCAGTAATGGCTGTAATTTACGCTGTTGTAGAGCTTGACTAAAGCCATACTCAATGCCGGTATCGAGCTCATCTGCGGGTACTAATATCACAAAGCGCGTCAGGTTTTGCTCATCAACAAAATAGCGAATTTGCGCTTCGGCTTCTTGCTGATAGCTGGCTCGTAAATTAATAATAAACTCGTGATTAGGATGGGCTAGCTGCTCTGCACCGGTGAATGCCGCCAGAAAGGGGGTACGATTTTGTCGTAGGATGGGTAACACTGCTTCAACGCCAGGTGTGCCAACATATCCAAACAGCGCGAATACCTGTTGTTGCAGCAGGCTCTGTGTATTGTTGATGGTCTGAGCGGCTATATAAGCATCATCCAGACTGAGTAATTGAATCTGCCTGCCATTAATACCGCCACGTTGATTCAGTTGAGTAAACACCAAGTCGGCACCACGGCGATAATCAACGCCTAATTCTGCGGCTGGCCCGCTGAACGGGGCGGACATACCCAGTTTCACCGGTTCAGTCGTGGTGTTGGCCATTACCGCAACGGATAAAAAGGTCGTGAAGTAAAGTAATAACAGCTTATGGCAAGTCTGCGGCATAACAACCTGTAAACTGTAGATCCTGCTTTAGTGTAGACCATAGTGCACCACTTAGCAGTGCAACGCGTTTGGTAAGTGCTACAGCAGATAGTTAGCCAGAATCAGACGCATCTGCTCAATAAGCTGCGCTTTACCCGGCAAACCAAAGCGCTTGGCTAATACAGGCCAGCTTTGGTGTTGCCAGAAGCGGGCGCAAAACAAAGCCCCTTCAGTATCATTGAGCAGGTGAAAGTGACACAAGAACCAACGTCGCAGTGGCATGGCGCTGATTTCGTAAGGGCGCTGTTGTCTCGCAAATAACAGCAGTAATTGCTGATCCTGTTGGCTGAGTAACGCGTCAGACGGTGTTAATAACGGCTTTAATAACGCAAAATCCAACTGTGCCGGATAATCCGGCAAGCTGGCGATAAGTTCAGCGGCAAAGCGCTGATGTAACAGCTCTGGCTGATGCGCTAACAGTTCATCGCTACTCGTGCTGTCAAACGGTGTCAGGCATTTTAGCATCAGCACTGAGGGCTCAGCGCTGGCTTTATCAATACTGTGGCCCAGCCGGATGGGAAGTAAACCTGCCTTACGCCAGAATCTGATTAAGGCTGGGGTTGCCCCAAAGCTGCTGCCTAAAAATGCACACTGGGGTTGCAGCTGCTGTTGTAACTGATCAAGCAGCAGACTGCCTAAACCTTGTTGCTGCAGTGGCGGTGCCACACTGATGCGCATGACTCTGGCCAGTGGCAGGCTGGCCAATTGCGGCTGCGCTAAATGAAATGCCAGGCTTTGCGCCAGCAAATGGCCCTGAATGCGCCTTTGCCCACTGTAAATTTGTTGACACATTTCAGGCTCAACTGAGCCTTCAATGCTGATAAGGGCGACGGCCAGTACTTGTTGGTTTTGCTCGAGGCTGTATAGCTGCAACGCCGGGTTGTCTAACAGCATCGCCAGATCTTTTACCTGGGTTTGATAATGGGCCAGTGTTAGTAAACTAAACACCTGCTGCAGTTTGTCTGTTTGCTGTAACCAGTCGGCTGCCTGGTAGCGCAGCAATCGCACCTGCTGTGTAGGCTGGTACTGATAATCAGAGTAGGTCTGCTTTAGTAAAAAGCTGTCAAACAGCAGCTGCTCCAACGGATCATGCTGTTGATAGCGCACTGGCTGTTGCAGTGTTAATTGTTGTAAGCCTGGGAATTGATGTTGCAGGTAAGGTAAAAACCTTAGCTGAAAACCACGGCCGGTCCCCTCATAGCCGTGCACTGTGCTGGCGAAGACCAGCCGGCTGTATTGTGTGACTAACTGTTGTAGTAAGTGACTGGGTATGGCTGCGGCTTCATCGACTAATACTATGTCTGCTTCGGGTTGCTGTTGTAATAATTGATCTATCGGCCAAAAGTTCAGGGCGAGGGTCCCGGCAGCATCAAACTTACTGTGCGCCAGCGCGATAGCGGCCTGACCGGCCGCCGGCGCAGTAATGACTATCCGGGATTTGCCTTGCTGCGCTAACATAGCGGCGGCTATGCCCAGGGCGGCAGACTTGCCGCGGCCGCGATCGGCCAGCAATAATAAAGGGCGGCGGCGATGCCCGGTCGCTACTTTAATAATGGCGGCGACGGCGCACGCTTGCTCTGCTGTGGCAAAATGGCTATGGGGCACCGCGTGGGTAGGGGCTATCGGCGCAGCCGGCCAGTCTGGAAGTTTTAGCGATATATGTTGAGTTAACTGGCCTGGCTCAGCATCATCTTGCTGCAAATGCAGCAGATTAGCTTGTTGTAGTTGTTGCTGCCAGAAACGGCTGAAATAGCTAACAAGCTGGCTGGCCTGATAGGGGTAGGATAACAAGGACTGCTGCGCTGGATTAGCCAGCTGTTGCCAGAGGTCATCGACGGGCGCCAGCACCAGCCAGAGGCCACCGGCTTTAACACTGCCACTGGCAGCGGCTATCGTATCGGCCGCTAAGCCGCTAAAGGCATTAATAATTAACCAGTCACATTCCTGCCCCAGTAACTGATGTGGCTTTTTAGCCTGAAGTGGCTTTGCTTCAGCCAGCGCTTGCTCACCAATCCACCATAGCTCAGCAGGTTGCAGCTGTTGATGCAGTTGCTGTAGTTGCTGCAATATTTCGCTTTGCTCGCCCTGCCATAACACCGGTAAGCGACAGTGGCGGGCTTTCGCCTGCGCCAGTTGCTGCTGTAGCAAGGCAAGACAGGCGTTTGGGCTGCTCATGCAGGCTGCAACCTGGCATAGGCAGTGACCAGCCATTTGCTGCCGAGTTGATCAAAGTTTACCTGAATGCGGGATTGCGGCCCGGTGCCTTCGTAATTAAGCACTGTGCCCTCACCAAATTTATCATGCAGCACCCGCTGACCCAGTTTAAAGCCGGTATTTTCAAAGGCGACATGGCTGGCGGCACTGCCAAAGCGATTAAACTGGGTAGGGCGGCTTACTTGTGTGGTTAAACGGATTTCTTCGACATACTCTGCCGGAATTTCGCGGATAAAACGTGAGGCTTTATGGTATTGCTCCTGTCCATAGAGCCGTCGGCTTTCTGCATGGCATAAATACAGTTTTTGCATAGCGCGGGTCATACCCACATAACAGAGGCGGCGTTCTTCTTCTAAGCGGGTAGGGTCGTCGCCGCTTTGCTGGCTGGGGAACATGCCTTCTTCTAAACCACAGATAAACACCAGCGGAAACTCCAGGCCTTTGGCACTGTGTAAGGTCATCAGCTGTACCGCATCTGAGTGCTCTTCTGCCTGATAATCACCCGCTTCCAGTGCGGCCTGCGATAAGAATGCCGCCAGTGGGGTCATATCTTCTACTGTGCTGCTATTAAAGTTCTGACAGGCAGTGACCAGTTCGTTTAAGTTTTCGATGCGGGTCTGGGCTTTTTCCCCCTTTTCTGCCTGATACATGGCATACAGGCCCGATTGCTTAATAATATGCTCGGCTTGCTCAAACAGCGGTAAGTCGGTTAGCTCCTGCTCCAGCTGGTCGATAAGCTGCATAAACTGCTCAATGGCATTAGCGGCGCGGCCACTAAGTTGCTTTTGCTGCAACATTTGCTGCAGGCTTTGCCACAAGGTTTGTTGCTCAGTGCGGGCATGCAGCCGCACTTTATTCATGGTGGTATCGCCAATGCCGCGCGCCGGGGTGTTAATGATCCGCTCCATGGCAGCATCATCCTGCCGATTGCTGATTAACCGCAAATAGGCCAGCGCATCTTTAATTTCCTGACGTTCATAAAAGCGTAAGCCACCATAGATGCGATAATGCAGGCCTTCCTGGATCAGGGCTTCTTCCAGTACCCTTGATTGCGCATTGTTACGATATAAAATGGCGCTTTCTGTCAGGTTGCCGCCCTGGTTATGCCAGCTGCGAATGCGCGACACGATAAAGCGCGCTTCATCCAGTTCATTAAAGGCGGTATACAGCGAAATGGTTTCGCCTTCACTACCGTCGGTCCACAAATCTTTACCCAGCCGGCCACTGTTATTGGCGATGACGGCATTGGCCGCTTTTAAGATGGTAGAGGTGGAGCGGTAGTTTTGCTCCAGTCGGATGGTTTCTGCCCCGTCAAAATCACGCAAAAACTGCTGGATGTTTTCGACCCGGGCGCCACGCCAGCCATAAATGGACTGATCATCATCGCCCACTATCATCACCTTAGCCGCGGTGCCGGCCAGTAACCTTAACCAATTGTACTGAATGGCGTTGGTATCCTGAAACTCGTCTACCAATATGTGCCGGAACCGTTGCTGGTAATGGCCCCGCACCTCGGCATGGTTTTTTAACAGCTCAAAGCTGCGCAGCAAAATTTCAGCAAAATCAACCAGACCAGCACGATCACACATTTCCTGGTACGCAGTGTAAATCTTCACCATTTGCGCCAGGCTATAGTCGCCACCGGCATCAATCATCGCGGGGCGTTGGCCATCGTCTTTACGGCCATTAATAAACCACTGAATTTGTTTGGCAGGCCAGTGTTTTTCATCCAGGTTTAATGCTTTTAATACCCGCTTTACCAGCCGGTATTGATCATCGGAGTCGATAATCTGAAAACCCTGCGGCAAGCCAGCCTGCTGATAATGCGCCCGCAACATGCGGTGCGATAAACCATGAAAGGTACCCATCCACAGGTTGTTTAAACTCACGCCTATTGTGCTTTCAATACGGCCGCGCATTTCCTGCGCTGCTTTATTGGTAAAAGTGACAGCCAGCAGGCTGTAAGGTGCGACAGTTTCCACCTGCATTAACCAGGCTAAACGATGCACCAGCACCCGGGTTTTACCACTGCCAGCACCGGCTAAAATCAGCATATGCTGCGCTGGCGCGGCTACCGCGTCACGTTGTTTGTCGTTTAAGTCATCCAGCAGCTTGGATACATCCATCGGCAGATCCCAATAAGCAATTTGTGGCCATTATAGCAGCCCAGCGCAAAGCGCCAAGTAAAGCAGGGCGGTTTAAGTGGATATAAAACCAGTGTATGAGTTCAGTAGGCCTGATAGCCGGCTTTACGGGTACCGGGGAATGAAGTTTGTCGCATCGTTGATACCATCAGTAGTATATCTGTGATAAGTGGTGTGCACCGACTGACGATAATGCTATTTTTGCGTCAATAGATTGGTGGCAAATCGATATCGGCAGTAGGGAGAATTATGGCAAATGCAAAAATGTTGCTGGCACTGCTGTGGGTGATTTTGCCACCGTCGCAGGCAGAAATACGCACATTAGCGTTTGACAACCCTGGTATTGCAATATCGGGGGAAGAGCAGCAGCGTTTGATACAACGCGTTGCAGCGATTGATGGTGCTAATATCCGCTTATCTGAAAGTGCTGATTTGTCTACTGCAGATTTGCTCTTAACCACAAGCAGCGTCGTTGCTGGCTGGCAGCTTAGTCAGATTACGGTCGGCTATGTGCCAACGCTTATTGCGTTGTCGCTACAGGATTATGACAGGCAGTCCAGCCTTAAGATTGGCCAATTCCCGCGTGACTACCGTCTGGACGATCTGACTATTCATCAGATACCGCTTGATAGTAATGTGCTGTCGTTATTGCAGGCAAACCGCTATGACGTGATAGTCGACTCCAGTACCGGTGTTGTTCAACATGACCTAAAGTCACAACTACACCGTTACAACCTCTACCCTGGCCGGCATATTCGCCTGGCAACGAAAACCAGTGCGCTACAGGCAAAATTAGAGCGGAAAGCCCGCAGTGTTGAAGTAAAAGGTATAAAGCTTATCAACCAAGCCGTAACGCCTATTAATATTCAGCTGATTGCAAAATCGTTTGACCGTGAAAAATACCTGTTACAAGAGTCATCAGAAGACTTAGCCTTGTTCTCGTTATTGCAGCAACACTTTCCCGAGTTTGGGCTGAATGCGGTGGTAACATCCTCTTCTGATGCTGCCACAAAACTGCAGGGGGCTATTCCAAGCTGCATAGTCAATTACCGTAAAAGAGCCAGCCAGACCAGCATACTGTATTCGTTGCCGACACAAGTTTATCTGGGGCCACGGCTTTATATCGACAAGAACAATCCGTTGCTTGAGGCATTAACTGCATTGGCAGATTCTGAGCGTGTGTTATCGTTTCCCGGCATCGCTGCACATATACCGACGATGAGGCTGGCAACTCTGGAAACACTGCGTGACGATATTGGCCTGGTGCAAAATGCAGCCCAGTCGCCGCATCATTTCTTGCGATTGCTGCGTTTTGACACAGCCGTCAGTTTTTTGCAGCGTGGCCGTGCAGATGCATTGTGGTTATACCCGGTAATGTTCCGGTTCAATCTGCAAAACGCGGCAGAAGCCGACAATTTCAACAGCTATGTGTTGCAGGAAACCTCCGACACAGTGCCAGTATTTCTAACCTGCAATAAAACGCCAGAAACCATAGAGCTGGTGCAGCGGTTTAATGTGCTGCTGCAGGATCCTGGTTTTCAGTCAGCGTTATTACGGCAAAATTCAGTTGGGTTAAATCAAGCCGACCAGCAGGACTATGCCGCGCAGTACCTCCAGGCCCTACAGCACGCAGTGGCCGATAACAACAGCATTAACACAAAGCAATAAGCTGCTGCACATCAGTCAGGCGGATATGCGGCAGCACGCTTACCGCAGCGTGGTGATGATCCAGCCAGGCGGCCTGACAGCCGGCGTTTAATGCGCCCAGCACATCAGCGCGGTGGCTATCGCCGATATGTAATATCTGCTGTGGTTGAAGTTGCAGGCGCTGGGCGGCGACAATAAATAAATCGCGATAGGGTTTCATGCGGCCATCGGGGCCGGCTTGCAGGCTAAATTCAAACAAGTCCCCCAGCCCCATTCTGTGGATACAGGCATTGCCATTGGTAATCGCAATCAGTTGGTAGCGGCTCGCCAGACGAATTAGCAGTGCCTTAACTTCAGCTTTAATGCTGATAGTCGTGCGAGCTTGCCAAAAAGCGTCATAAGCCAGCTCTGCCACCTCGGCAGCTTCACATTGCGCTAAACCTAATGTCACTAAACCGGCTTCCACGGCCAGTAAACGCCAGCGGCCCATATCATGGCGAATAGCCGGCTGTAGTTTTGCCAGCAGCAAGCGCTGCTGCCACCAGTATTCACTGTCATAGCCTTGGGTAATGGGCGCATGCCGGGCTAAGCTTTGCAGCATGGCCGCCTCGGCGGCGGCAATAACAGGTTTGTTGTTATATAGCGTATCGTCTAAATCAAATGAAATAGCCTGTACTGGTGTGAGAGCTTTGAATACTTGCATTGCAAATTATCTTTAACTTGGACTTGTTCACTATATCGCATTAGCTTAGTGATTGCTTAACTAGCAGTGTAGATTGAGTACTTTGTTTACGGAGTTTAGATACTAATCATGCTCATGAATTTACCATATAGAGTGGTTAAAAACAGTTATCGTGCTTTAGCATTTAAAGCATGTTGCCGTGCCCAACTGTATTCCTTTAAATTTGCACACCATTATTTCTTATCATTTTAAAGTTGAGCTTTTATGTGAAAAGTGTTTACTTAGTGATGGATTTTTGGTTTAATTTCGCTGCATTTTTGAGGTTTTAAAATTAATAAATGTCATGGAGAATATGATGAAAAACTTCTTGCTTCTTGCTTCTTGCT
>NZ_DAINOE010000048.1:9487-25523 GCF_036735525.1 Arsukibacterium sp.
CTTCTTGCTTCTTGCTTCTTGCTAATTCTTTAAATCTATTCGCTTCGGATTGGGATGCTGCAAATGATCCATTTACTTCAAATGGCTGCAAAGCCACTGCAAATTTTTTAATCGCAGCTGGAGCTTTCAAAGTTGGTTCATATTATGTTACTAACGCTACTGCTGCTGGGTTAGCTGGTGTTGCCTTAATTGCTCCAACTGATGCTTTAACTGAGACATGTACAGCAAGTTTGACAGACTATATTAGATACTGGCAAGGCAGGGGTAATATTAGCCAAGAGCAGTATTTAGATACTTACTGTGGTGGTGACGCATTTAGGTGCTCAGATCCACTTTTGGATATACGTTGCTCTTTAGACCCCTACGCAAACGGGTGCAATCCACTGCCTTATGAATGCCATTCATTTGGTAATTGTTTACCTTACATTACCCAGCTAGGCACTCAACCATTGTCGGTAATGGATCTTGTATCCGCTTTAAGCATGATAGAAATGTCTTTTCATCAAGGATACTGGAATACATACCAACTTAATCAGCTTGGTATTTCATTTGAATTGCCTTAGTTTGAGTAGGCCTTACTGTTGCAGCGAAAACTGGCACTTAGTAAATTGCGTGCGGTTCTTTGCTACAATATGAAGTCATGTTTTGATGTATAAGGTAAAAACATATGGCGCTTTTTGTGGCAGGTATACTTGCTGGATTATTGTGTGGGTACTGGGATTACCGGAGTAAACCGGTTAGTCAGATTTGGCTATTGCGCAAGCAGCTGATTGAACTAGTGAAAGCCATTTGCATATGCTTCATTGGTGTAGTAACTGTTAAATTAATTCTTTGGCTTTTCTCAGATAAAACTACCCATTTTTTAGCTTTTTTAGGTAATGCAGCCATTGAGTTATCACTGTTTTTTGTGCCATTTGTTACCGGTATCTTTTTATTACCCTATACGATATTTCGTTTAGGAGGGCGCAAATAATAGTTAGCATTTTACCAATGCTAACTATTATTTCAGGATTTCTTCCGGGCTCTGGGGTGAGCGCTGTCATACACTGAGGCCAAATGGGCAAAATCGAGGTGAGTATATACCTGAGTGGTGCTGAGGTTAGCGTGGCCCAATAGCTCCTGCACTGCGCGTAAATCGGCGCTGCCCTGTAACATGTGGCTGGCAAAAGAGTGGCGTAGCATATGGGGGTGCAAGTGTTGCTGCAGCCCCTGCACAGTGGCCCAGTGTTTTACCCGCTGCCTTACCTGGCGCGGTGATATACGCTGGTGCTCAATACTTAAAAATAACGCTTGTTGGTCAACCGCAGGCGTGCTGGATGCCAGCAGTGCCGGGCGCAGGCTCAGCCAATGCTGCAAGGCAACTTTGGCCTTGCTGCCAAAGGGCACCAGCCGTTGCTTACGACCTTTACCCGTTACCAACACTTGTTGCTCGCGCCAGTTCACATCGCTCAGATCCAACCTGACCAATTCTGCCAGACGCAAGCCGGAGGCGTAAAATAATTCCAGTATGGCTTTATCGCGGGCAGCCAGCAGATCGTTACTGCTATCAAAGCTCAGTAATTGCTCCAGCGTGGCGCTGCTTAGGTCTTTCGGTAGTGTGCGGCTGGCTTTGGGTACCGCCAAATAGGCGGCTGGATTAGTACTTAGCTGTTTTTGCTGTAACTGAAACTGAAAAAAACTACGCCATACCGCGACCTTTAGCGCCAGACTGCGGGCACTAAGGCCATTATGGCGGTGTTGCATCAGTTGTTTTTTTAACGTCGCTTCAGTGAGCTCAAACCAGTTAACCGCGCTACTGACACAGCCATGGGCCAGTTGCAACAACTGCCGTTGATAGTTATCCAGCGTATGCGGGCTGTATCGGCGCTCGTAGCGCAGGTGATCTAAAAAGGCCTGCAGCGGTTGCTGCCAGGCCTGGGGCAGTTCAGCTTTTGACATAACCGGGTAACACCAAGGCCAGCAGCTGTGCCAGATGGTTGATAAACAGCTGATCCATGGCGGGCTGGAAATGGTCATCTGACTCACTGCCAAACGCCAGCAAGGCCAGCGGGCCTTCGCTGTTGCGGATTAGAATTAATGCCACGGAGTGAATGTTGTCGTTAAAAATGGCCTGCTGCTCTTCTTTATTTAAACGCCCTAAATACACCTGTTGCTGACTCAGCCGGCGCGATAGCAGCAATTCAAAAGGATGGCCGGATTGTGGCTGCTCCAGGCAGATCAGCCGGCAGGCATGCACCTGCGGCATATCTTGCGCAAATTGTTGCAGACTCACTTCGGCCGCCGCCAAATCGGTGGTGTTAAATAGCGATAAGTGCAGCTGATTCAGCGCATGAAAAATATGCTCATTCTGGCGGGCCACTGACATCAGGCGGGTAATATCATCCTGCAGTGCATGAATTTTTTCCCGTTGCAGTTCCAATTGCCGTTCAACCAGCGACACACTGCCACGCTGCTGATGCGGCAGGCGCAATAATGGCAGTAAATCCGGATACTGTTGAAAAAACGCCGGGTGCTGTTGCAGGTAGTCATACACCACTGAGGCGGCCAGTAAATCTTTATCCTGAGTCAGGCTGTCTGTCATAAACTAAGTTGTCCATCAAATACGTGTTCAGCCGGGCCGGTCATTTTTACCGGTTGCCCTGGGCCGTTCCAGCGAATATGCAGGCTGCCACCGGGTAAGTCTACCCGCACCTGTTGCTGTAATTTTTTTTGTAGCTGGCCTACTACCACAGCGGCGCAGGCACCGGTACCACAGGCCAGGGTTTCACCGGCACCGCGCTCCCACACCCGCAACTTAATATGCTGCGGCGAGAGGATTTGCATAAAGCCGATATTGGCTTTTTCCGGAAAACGTTCATGTAATTCCAGTAATGGTCCCAGCGTATGCACATCGGCCAGTTGCACATCGGCCACTTCCAGCACGGCATGGGGATTACCCATAGAGGCAACGCCGCACAACACCGTATGCTCGTCGGCGCGCAAAATGTAAGTGGCCTCCTGCTTTTGCGCTTTAAAGGGCACTTTGGCCGGATCCAGTTGCGGCACCCCCATATTCACGGTGATTTGGCCATCTTGCTCAACATAGAGGGTAATTTTACCTGATTTGGTACTGACCTGAATTTTGTTCTTGTTCGTCAGACCGCGGCTGCGCACAAATTTAGCAAAACAGCGGGCACCATTGCCACATTGCTCTACTTCTGAGCCATCGGCATTAAAGATACGGTAATGAAAATCCAGCTCAGGATCATAGGGCGGCTCCACCATCAGCAACTGGTCAAAGCCGATACCGCGGTTACGATCAGCTAACTGACGGATATGCTCCTGGGTTAAGAACACATTTTGGCTAACGCTGTCGACCATCATAAAGTCATTGCCCAGGCCGTGCATTTTAGAAAAATGTAATAACATGAATGCCTTAAATATTATTCAGCCAGTAATTGTTCACCTTGCCACAAATCCTGCCATTGCTCGCGGGCACGGATTAAATGACATTGGCTGCCGTCTACCATTACTTCTGCCGCCCGGGGCCGGCTGTTGTAATTTGAGCTCATGGTAAAACCATAGGCACCGGCCGAGCGTACGGCCAGTAAATCGCCTTCTGCTAATGCCAGCAAGCGATCTTTACCCAGAAAATCCCCAGTTTCGCATACCGGGCCTACCACATCATATAATATTGGCGTGGCATCAGGCTGCCGCTCTACCGGTACGATATTTTGCCAGGCACCGTATAACGCCGGGCGCAGTAAATCGTTCATGGCGGCATCGACAATAGCAAAGTTTTTTTCCTGACCCGGCTTTAAGTATTCGACTTGGGTCAGTAATACGCCGGCATTAGCACTGATGGCGCGACCGGGCTCCATAATCAGCTCTAAATGCGGGTAGGCCTCTAACCGTGCTACCACTTGCTGGATATAAGCTGATGGCTCTGGCGGTTGCTCTTTATCGTAGGTGACGCCAAGGCCGCCACCGATATCAATGTGTTTTAGTACAATGCCTTCAGCTGCCAGCTGCTCGATTAATGCCAGTAATTTTTCTAAGGCATCTAAAAAAGGCTGGGTTTCAGTCAGTTGCGAGCCGATATGGCAATCTACGCCCACCAGCTCAATATGGCTCATGCTGGCCGCCTGGCGGTAAATTTGTGGCGCCAGTAAAATATCGACACCAAATTTGTTGGCTTTTAAGCCGGTAGAAATATAGGGGTGCGTTTTAGCGTCAATATCCGGGTTTACCCTGAGCGATACCGGCGCCACCTTGTTCAGGCTGGCTGCCACCTGTTGCAGACGTTCTAATTCACTGACCGATTCTACATTAAAACATTTAATGCCCAGTTGCAGTGCAAAACGCATATCGTCAGCCGTTTTACCTACGCCGGAAAACACCACTTTAGCCGGATCACCACCGGCGGCGATAACCCGGCGCAACTCTCCGCCTGATACCAGGTCAAAGCCACTGCCCAAACGTGCCAGCACGTTTAATAAGGCCAGATTACTGTTAGCCTTTACTGCGTAACAGACCAAGCTTTTTGGGTGTGCTGCGGCCGCACTGGCAAAGGCCTGATAGTGCCGGGTCAGAGTGGCCCGGGAGTAAACATAACAAGGGGTGCCGTATTGTTTGGCAATATCAGCCAGCGCCACCTGTTCCGCATAAAGGCTGTTCGCCTGATAATTAAAGTTATCCACTATGGTCACCTTTGTTGTCAGTAGGCTCGGGTAGGTTTTGCACAGCAGGCTCTGCCACTTCTGTTGCGGGTTGTGGTAAGGTAAGGGGCCCTTTCTGACCACAGGCAGTGAGCATGGAGCCGACTAACATCCAGCCTAATGGCTGGCTGATTTGGCGTATAATTCGCTTAGCGTTCATGGTTTTTTATTTCATAAACTGATGGACGCTCTATAATCGCATCCTTAGCAGTAAAAGCAAACAGGTGAAGCAGATGAATGAGCTGGAATATGATGAATTAACCGATCAAACTCTTTTGGCGGTAGAAGAAGCCATTGAGCAGCAAGAGCTGGATTTAGACTATGAGTCGCATGGTGGCTTGTTGTCTATTACCTTTGCGGATAACAGCAAAATTATTATTAATAAGCAGCCACCGCTGCAACAGCTGTGGATGGCCACCAAATTTAATGGTCACCATTTTGAATGGCGCAATGGTCAGTGGATAGATAACCGCAGTGGCGCCGAATTTTGGCAATTACTAACTGAAGTCGCTTCTCTGCAGGCTGGCAGCCCCTTAAATTTTGAGCATAACTGATGGCATTACTTTCGTTTGTTGATGTAAAACCGAGCGGCCAGGTCAAGGCAGCGGTGATCTGGTTGCATGGCCTGGGTGATTCCGGCCATGGTTTTGCCCCTATAGTGCCTGAGCTGCGCTTACCGTCGGATGCGGGTATCCGCTTTTTATTTCCTCACGCCCCCGAGCGGCCGGTAACCGTGAATGGCGGTATGCGGATGCGTGCCTGGTACGACATTAAAACCATGGACTTAAGCAACAGAGCCGATGAGGCCGGCGTACGGGAATCGGCTGCTGCGGTGCAACAGTTAGTGGATAAACTGATCGCAGAGGGCCTTAGCAGTGAGCAAATAGTGCTGGCAGGCTTTAGTCAGGGTGGGGTTATTGCGCTGCACTTGTTAGCCCGCTTGCCCTATAAGCTGGCCGGCGTGCTGGCGTTGTCGACCTATATGTGTGTGCCGGATAAACTGGCCACCGAGGCGCTAACGGTAAATAAAAGCACACCGGTATTTATTGGCCATGGTACTCAGGATCCGGTGGTGCCGATGGCCGCCGGGCAGCAGGCGTTTCATGCGCTAAAAAACCAGGGCTTTATGGTGAGCTGGCATGATTATCGGATGGAGCATAGTGTCTGTGCCCAGGAAGTTGCTGATATCAGTAGTTTTTTACAGCGTAAATTAATGACGGCACAGGAAAGCTAATATGAGTCAGCTAATCCGAATTGCTACCCGTAAAAGTGCACTGGCCCTGTGGCAGGCCGAATTTGTCAAAGCCGAGCTATTGCGTCACCATCCATTGCTGACCGTTGAGCTGGTGCCCATGTCAACTCAGGGTGATAAAATCCTTGATACGCCGCTGGCTAAAATTGGTGGTAAAGGGCTTTTTGTTAAAGAGTTAGAAACCGCTATTTTAGAAGGCCGGGCCGATATTGCCGTGCACAGTATGAAAGATGTGCCGGTGGAATTTCCACCCGGCTTAATGCTTAGCACCATTTGCCAGCGTGAAGATCCGCGCGATGCCTTTGTATCAAATTTATTTAGTTCACTGTCGGCGTTACCGCCGGGCGCCGTGGTTGGTACCTCCAGCCTACGCCGGCAATGCCAGTTAAAGGCATTGCGGCCGGATTTACAGGTACGCGATTTACGCGGCAACGTAAATACCCGACTGGCTAAACTGGATAATGGCGAATATGCCGCCATTATTTTAGCGGCAGCAGGGCTTATTCGCTTAGGTTTTGAGCAGCGCATTACCGATTTGCTGCCGGTGACCAGTAGTTTACCTGCCAATGGTCAGGGTGCCGTGGGTATTGAATGCCGTACTGACGATCTGGCCGTGCAGCAGTTGCTGGCGCCATTAGAACATCTGGCGACCCGGCACTGTGTGCTGGCCGAGCGGGCGATGAACCGGCAGCTGCAGGGTGGCTGTCAGGTGCCGATAGGGGCATATGCCGAAATCACAGACGGCCAACTCTGGCTCAGAGGCTTAGTGGGGTCGCTGGATGGCTGCCAGATTATCCGCCATCAGCTAGAGGGCCCGGCCGAGAATGCCGAGCAGTTGGGCGAGCAGTTAGCTCAAGTGTTACTGGCTGAAGGGGCCGGTGACATTTTGGCTGCGGTTTACCAGTGAGTACCGCAAGGAGCCTGTCACTATGCTGCTGATCACCCGTCCGGCGGGTAAGGCTGATAATTTACTGGCATCGCTGGATGATGCGGCTATTGCCTATGTTTATCAGCCATTGATCACTACGCAGATGATGCCACTGCGACCGCGCGATATCAGTGCCATTGCCAGTGCAGAACTGCTGATTTTTGTGTCACTCAGTGCAGTGCATGCACTGGAGCAGCAACTGACGGCTGCGCAACTGCCGGCCAGTGCACCGTTACTGGCTGTTGGCCAGACTACAGCGGCTGCTTTACAGCGCTGGAGTGGCCGCGAAGTCTGGGTGCCGGAAGATCAGCGCAGTGAAGGCTTACTGCAGTTGCCCGTGTTGCAACAAGTAGCCGGGCGTCAGGTGGTGATTGTCAGGGGTAATGGCGGGCGCGAGTTAATTCGCCAGCAATTGCTTAGCCGCTCAGCAGAGGTGCGCTACGTACAAAGCTATAAACGGCTGCCTTTACCCCTGGATGGGCTGCAACTCTCGCGGCAATGGCAACAGCAGGGGATACGTTGTATTGTAGCGACCAGTAACGAAATTTTATTACAAATGTTTTATCTGCTACCACCAGAACAGCATCACTGGCTGCGGCAATGTCATTGGATTCTGGTGAGTCCAAGAGTGCGAGACAGTGCATTGGCGCAGGGTATAGCGCCTGGGCATATCTGGTTAGCCGCCAATGCCAATGATCAGGCGTTGCTGGCAACCATTCAGCAGTATAAGAGGGACAACTATGACTGATACACCGACGCTGGCCGATGCAGACGCACCGCTAGCTGAGCTAAAACAGCAACTGGAGCAACAAGATAAACCGCGCCCCCCTAAAAGTGGCCGGGCTTTGGCCTGGCTGGCGCTATTGTGCAGCTTGTTGTTAGCGGCCTTGCTGGCAGCGGCAGCCTATTGGCTTTGGCCGCAGTGGCAGCAATTGCAACAACAAGTCGCCACCCAGCACAGTTCGCAACAGCAACAACAGCAACAATTGCAAGCGCAAACCCAGGGCTTAATTGAACAAGCCCAGCAGCAACAGCGGCAGTTTCTGGAGCAACAACAAAGCAGCCTGCGGCAGCTGGAGCAACAACTGCACAGTGCCCAGCGGCAACAAGATGAACGCACTCAGGCGCAATTACAGGCAGTACGGCAGCTCATACAGCAACGTGATGGTGCGCCGCCGGCCCATTGGTTATTGGCTGAAACCGAATTTTTCCTGCAACGCGCCGGCCAGCAACTGATGTTACAAGGTGATAGCCGCAGCGCCATCATTTTACTGCAACAGGCCGATGACAAACTGGCTACGCTGGACGATCCAGCGTTGTTAACCGTGCGTCAGGCCATTAAGCAGGACTTAGCACAGCTAAAGGCACTACCGGCACCGAAGGTCACTGAGCTGTTTTTAACCCTGCATCAGTTACGCCAGCAAACTGGCAGCTTACCGTTTAAACAGGATCAGCAGCAATTACAGCTTGAGCCGGTAGTGGCGGGCGATTGGCGCAGTACATTAAAAGGCTATTGGCAGCAAAGTGTCAGTAAGTTGTTTCAGGTGCGAAAGGCGGTGCCAGAAGATTATTTTAGCTTATCTGAGCAGCAGCAATGGATGGTGCGCATTGGCTTGCAGCAGCAATTATTGTTAGCCGAGCTGGCAGTATTGCAAGGCCAGCAAGCGGTGTTTGCACAGGCATTGCAGCAAGCCGCGGATACTCTGCAACGCTATTTTGTTGCAGATAACAGCCAGGTACAGCAGTTGTCCTCAGCCTTAGTTGCGTTGGCCGCACAGCAAATAGCGGCGCCTGAATATGCGCCTTTGCAAAGCCTGGCTCAGTTGCAGCGTTATCTGCAGCTGCGGGAGGACAGTTTATGAGCAAGGCATTGCTGCTGATTATCTTGCTGGCAGCGGCTATGTTGCTGGGGCCGGTGCTGGTGAATAACCCCGGTTATATCAAAGTGGTTCTGGCCGGTTATAGCCTGGAAATGACCTTGCTGGGTTTGCTGCTGGTGCTGCTGCTGGGGATCTTATTGTTGGCATTGTGCTGGAAGCTGTTCGCGCATGTGCTGCGCATTCAGCATTTATCCTTTAATTTTTTCCGCTGGCGGCGACAACGCAAAGCGCAGCAGGCCTTTACGCTGGGTTTGCAGGCGTATACCCGCCAACAATGGCCACTGGCCAGTGAGCAGTTACAACTGGCCTTACGCGACCCCTTTATGGCGGATGAAAAGCGCATTTTTGCCAGTTATGCTGCCTTTTACGCCGGTGAACAAGCCACGGCCAGCGAGCTGGCGGCGGCCTTACCTGAGGGCCGTGCAAATAGCAGCTATGTGCAAGCAGATCTGTTACTGCAACAGGGCAAAGCCGGCCAGGCCTGTGCTTTATTACAAGCCCAGCTGGCAGAGTCGCCGAAAGATAACGGTTTAGGGCAATTATACCTTTATGCGTTACAGCAGGCCGGGCAGTGGCAGCAGATGCTGGAACAAGTGCCGCTGGCGTTAAAATACCAGTGGTTCAGTAAACAGCAATGGCAGCAACAGCGCTTTACCTTATATCCACAGGCGATTAGTGAGCTGAGCTTGCAGCAGGCGTTTAGTGAGCAGGCCGCTTATTGGCAAGCCTTGCCGGCGAAAGAGCGCAAGTCAGCAGCGGCGGCCCTGGGTATGGCCTGGGCGTTGGCGCAACAGGGGAAATATGAACAAGCTGAGCTTAAACTGTTACGCAGTTTAACACTGGAGGAGCTGCCGCTGGCCTGGCCCAGTTTACGCCAAATTCCACTGGGGCAGTCGGTACTGAAGTTGCGTAAACAAGCACAGCAGTGGCTGAAGAATCACGGTAGCGACGCGCAGCTTTATGCGCTACTGGCTTATTTAGCCGAGCAAGAAGGCGATACAGAGCAAGCGGCGCAAGCCTGGCATAAAGCCCGGCAATATCAGCCGGGCATTCGTTGAGCGGGTCTGTGACTGACATGTCGGCAGCATCACCGCGTTTGTATGGGCTGGCGCCGGTGCTGCCGGCAAAGGCCCGGCTGCTGATCCTTGGCAGCATGCCGGGCGCACAATCGCTCAGTGAGCAGCAGTATTATGCACATCCGCGTAATGCCTTCTGGCCGATTATGGCAAAATTACTGCATTTTGACCCACAGTTACCCTACACCGAACGGCTGCTGCGGTTGCAACAACATGGTGTGGCTTTATGGGATGTACTACAGAGTTGTCAGCGGCAGGGCAGTTTGGATACGGCCATTCGTGCCGAGCAGCCGAATAATTTTCAGCAGCTGATACAACAACAATCGCAGTTGAAATTGATCGCGTTTAATGGCGCTAAAGCCTGGCAAAGTTTTCGTAAAAGTGTTTTACCACAGTTATTTACAGAAAATTCACCAAAATTTATAACCTTGCCTTCCACCAGTCCGGCCCATGCCGCAAAGCGCTTTTCAGAAAAATTTGAACACTGGCAAACGCTTGGCGAATATTTGCGTTAGGCACTTTTTCCGAAATGTGGTACCTGTCGGTTTTTTTTACAAATGAATGTTTTTTCTGCTTGACAGCATGACTATTCAGGACAATATTGAATAGTAATTAAACAGTCATCAAGTTGTGTTGTGAAACCACTCTTATGAAAAAACAGTTTTGCAGAATCAGTTCATTACTGTGGTCGGTTGCCAAACCGGCTAATCTGCATAATTGCGCCAGCGACTACCACTTATCCGAGTGGTTTGACGAATAGCATTCCCCCTCTGAGTTAGCACCACATCTTTTGCCCGGCACTTTGCCTGGCATAGACACCTGGCCTGCGGCCATTTCCTATAACAAAACTATATGCAGGAAGTAAAAATGAAAGCACGAGTCCTCTTGGGCGCCGTTGCGTTATTGCTAAGCAGCAATGCGTATGCCTGTTTGCAGCAAGAAAGTGAAAGTAACAATACCGAAGGTACCGCTGATGGTCCTTTATGCAGTGGTACTACTGTCAACGCCAGTATCCATAATCGCAATGATGTTGACTGGTTTTATTTTGATACCACCGCCACCGGTGATATCACGGTAAACCTGAGCCACACCAATAATGCCGATTTTGATTGGTTTTTATATCGCGCCAGTGGCAGTTACATCGCCTCCGGTCAAAGCAGTGCCAATCCTGAAGTGGGTACCTATAATGCCGCGGCTGCTGGCCGGCATTACGTAAAAGTAACCCGCTACAGTGGCACTGGTAATTACCAGCTGACGGTCAGCTTTGCTGGCTCTGGCAGCGGTGGCGGTGGCACCACACCTGATCCGGTAGCCTGTGACTATGGTCCGCGGCCATCAAAACCCGGCGCTCTGACCAGCTACCGGGTCGGTACCACAGCGGATACCTGTGTCAGCTTAGATCAGCCGGCCTTGTTGTTAATGGGTGGCGGTGCCGATGTCGATGCCGCTTTTGCCAACCGGGTATCACCGCATATTCAGGGCGGCAACATAGTTGTGCTGCGCACGACCGGTACCGGTGCCTACAATAGCTATCTGCAGGGGCTCACCAATGCCGCTTCAGTAGAAACCTTGATTGTGGATACTCAGACCAAGGCCAACAGTGATTATGTAGACTGGGTGATCCGCACGGCGGAGTTTGTATTTATCGCCGGTGGTGATCAGTCGGCCTACCTGAATCAGTGGCAGGGCACTAAGGTGCAGGATGCCATTATGCATGTGTATCAAAAAGGCGGCGTCGTGGGTGGTACCTCGGCGGGTAATCATGTGCTGGGGCAGTTTATTTACGACCCGGACGGCGTACAAGGGGCCATTAGCAGCGAAGCTGTGACCAATTTCTGCCATAGCACTATTAATATCAGCACAAATTTCCTGGCTATTCCGCAGTTAAATGGGGTGATCACGGATACCCACTTTAAACAGCGGGATCGGATGGGGCGCTCTGCGGTGTTCCAGGCCAAATTAGGTGCCGGCGGTACCGTGGTGGCGGTATCAGAAGCGACCTCGCTGTATGTCAGCAGCAATGGTCAGGGTATTGTCGATGGCAGCCACGAAGTTTATGTGCTGCGGGCCGATGGCCAAACGCAATATCAACAGACCGCCTGTAACCAACCGGTGATTATTAATAACCTGTTGCGCTACAAACTGTTACCAGGCCAAAGCTACAATTTGCTGAATAACAGCACCAATGTTAGCCCAATCCGCTTGAGTATTGATGGCCGTAACAGCCAGTTCTATAACCCAACAAATCCGTACTAAGCCTCACTGCTGGCAGTGAGTATTACATAAAGTGTTAGGCCTGCCACCTTCGGGCGGCAGGCCATTATATTGGTAGAAGTTCAATGAATATGCGACCTAGTCTGCGGTTAGTATCTTTACCCCTATTCTTATCTCTGTTGTTATCAGGATGCAGCCAATCCTCTTCGGACAATCAGGCAAAAACAGCATTAACGGCACTGGCTAATGCCGATAAATGTGGCTATGGCCCAAGGCCAGCCAAGCCGGCTGCGCTGCAGCGCTATGCTGTAGGTTATACCGAAGATGTCTGTGTGCCGCTGCAACCAGAGCAGGCAGGCATTATTCTGATGGGCGGCAGTACAGATGTAGACAGTATTTTTACGGATAAAGTACGGCCTTATCTGCAGGGCGGCAATGTGCTGGTGCTGCGCACTCAGGGTGGCGCCGGCTATAACGACTATTTTTGGCATTTATTGCAGGCGGCATCAGTAGAAACGCTGATTGTTGACAGCCGCGACAAAGCCAACAGTGAGTATGTGCGCTGGGCGGTGCAAAGTGCCGAATTTATCTGGTTTGCCGGTGGCGATCAGTCCAGCTATATCCGCAATTGGCAAGGCACTCAGCTGCAACAAGCGGTGCAATATGCCTATAACAAAGGCGCCATTATTGGTGGCACCTCGGCCGGTAATGCCATTTTATCCGATGTTATCTATGATCCGGATGGCGTAGGCAGTGCGGTATCCACCGCCGTGGCGCAAGATTTTTGCCACGCGAATATTAAATTTAGCCCGGCGTTTTTAGCAGCGCCGATGCTGGCAAATACCCTTACCGATACCCATTTTAAGCAACGTGACCGCATGGGCCGGCTCATGGTGTTTCTGGCGCATCATCAAGCACGCGCCCTTACCGGCATAGCGGTATCTGAGCGCACGGCGCTCTGGGTGGAGCGCAGCGGTGCAACCGACGTGTTTGGTGAACATGAAGTCTATATAGTGCGCGCGGATGAACACACCCGTTGGCAACAAACACAATGTGGCCAGCCGGTGCAAATCACCGACTTACTGCGCTATCGCTTAACGCCGGGTGATCATTATCAGTTGCTGCTGCATCAATCGAATGTCAGCCCCATCCGGCTCAGTGTAGATGGCACTAAATCGCCTATCTATAGCCCGGCTAATCCGTATTAGCTTTTCAGCCTTAGCGCCAGGGGGAGCTGTGATAATGACGAAGTCAGCACACCCTGTCGCCAGACCTGCCAGAGGCTTTAGCCAATGTGAAGTTTTGGCACAAGCAGGCTAATAGGTACTGCAAATAATCTTTCGCCAAATGACAGAATATGTTCACCATCATAAAATACCACTCCTGCAGCAAAGCGCTCGCCGTTGGCGTCTTTTAATTTGATTAAGCCTTTGAAGTCACTTTGAGTGATGGTTGCTGCAGCTTTAATTTCTATACCAGCGAGTTTACGCCCTTGCTCAATAATAATATCCACTTCAATTTGATCTTTATTTCTGAAGTGGAAGAAGCTCAATGCGTCTTCATGCCAGTCTGCATGCTTTCTTAGCTCCTGATAAATAAAGGTTTCCAGTAATTGACCAAGCAGGGCTTTATCCTGCCAAAGACTTTGACTATCTACACCTAGTAATGCACAAGCTAAGCCGGTATCCGTTAAGTGCATTTTTGGCGTTTTGATTAATCGACTTAACCGGTTGCTATGCCAGGGTGGTAGTTGTTCAATCAAAAATATCTGCTCTAGCAAAGCGAGATATTCACGGATCGTTGGTCGGGATATAGAAAAGGGGGAGGCTAAATCAGTAGCATTAAATAAGCGAGCAGTCTGGCTGGCTGCCAAAGCTAATAGCCTTGGTAGTATGTCTAAATGTTTAATGTCGGCGATATTCTGCACGTCACGTTGGATAATAGTGATGATGTAGTCTCTATACCAGGCTCTTCGGCGCTTGCCAGTATTGCGAGCTACCGCTGCTGGATATCCCCCCTGGCAAAGGATATCTGCAATGGATTCTCCCATGCGATAGTATGCGCTTGGTGATTGCTGGCCAAAATCTGCGTTGAATAGTTGTTCGATAAAGGCGGGTTTTTTACCGGCTATTTCACATTGCGCCAATGGCCGTAAATGAATGATTTCTATCCTTCCGGCCAGAGAATCAGCAATCTGAGGCAATAACAACACGTTCGCTGAGCCAGTTAAAATAAAACGCCCAGGTTTACGGTTTTTATCAATGCTGGCCTTAATAGAGGTAAATAGTGCGGGGGCCCGCTGGATTTCATCCAGAATCGTTTTTTCCGGCAAGTTTTGGATAAAACCAACAGGGTCGGCTTGTGCTGCTTGCAGCTGGTTATCGTCGTCAAAGCTGATGTAATGATATCCTTGTCTGGCGCCAATTGACTGAGCCAAGGTGGTTTTACCGCATTGTCGGGAGCCATGGATCAGCACCGCAGGCGTATCCTGTAATGCTTCAAGCAAAGACGCTTCGCTGAATCGGTTGTAAAAGCTGGTATCCATTGTTTTTACCCGGCCAAGTGTAAATTATGTCTCGTCCAAGTGTAAATGACATCTCGTCCAATTGAAAGTGATAGCTCGTCCAAATGAAAGTGAGGCGTCGTCTATTTGAAAATGACAAGGTGGCCGCGCAAGCGAATAGCGATAAAACGCCTTTAGCTTAGCCCGCCATACCAGCTTAGCTTTTCGGCATCCCGCTCTTTATAACAGCAGGCCCGGGACAACCTCGCCGGGAGCAAGGTTGAACATGCGCAGCATGGCTCGTAAGGGCGGAGGGCAGGAAGCCCGCAGTCAAACCTATGTTGAATTCACCGATACTGGTGGTTAATTCCGACCGGTCAAACGCTTCTAACCTGGCCCGCCATACTACGCCTTTGCTTTGGTTGGTAATCACCACAGGCTAGGCCTAGTGATTCCAAAAGCACTTTTTACCAAACTAGTCATCTGCCAACATAACGGTGTAAATTAGCGAAACACTTTTTTCGCTCAACTTGACCTGTATATCTAGTGGTAATTGAAGGCTCATCATTGCAACTTTTTGATGGTCTACAACAACTCCGATATCGATTTCTGAAGAAAAATTCCTATTTTTAATGTAGGACAATACCTCACTATTTTTATCAATGAATGCTGAAATGCAATCATGTAGTTCACATAGGTCTTCGCAATCACAAATCGACACCCTGAAACCCGAAGTCGTATGCTGCCTACTTGCTGAAATGTGATCGCCTTTGTTCCAAAACTTTGCAGTAATGCCATATAAATCAACTAGTAAATCAGCACTCTCTGTTTCACTCCGTACTTCCCATACTACACTAAACATATCGCGTACCTGTTTGAACGGCGCCCTAAGTTAAGTCCAAGAGCCTACCTGAAAACTAAATAATGTTGCCACAGCCCCGATCTACTGTACCGCCAAGCTTTTCAAATGCGTCACAAGCTAACAAATCCCGCGCCTGACATTGCTCTGCAGCAACTAATTTTGCGAGATAGGCTGCCAAGAAAACACTAGGAAGTGCTACTTTAGGCCCAGGTTTTCCTTTCTTCTCCCATTCACCGTGGATTTCTCGTGCACCATTTTTGTCTATTTGACCATTAGGCCCTTTGAGCTCTTTAAAGCCTTCATAATGTTTATGGGCCCACTTCCACATTTTTTTGGGGTACCCCCAATCATTGTCTTGTTTATGCAACCCAAGTGGGTCAATCCAAGTTAAAGGATTCCCGCCAACATACCCATAGGTATTCAACCCACCCGCTAACCCTATCGGATCTGACTGCAAATACCGCCCGGTAGTCGCATCATAATCCCGGAAGTAGTTATACCAGCTTTGTTTTTCGGCATCCCAGTATTGCCCTGGGAATCCGATATTAAAGTCGCCAATCGAGGTTGTCAGTACACTACGGTCAAACGCTTCCAGTTTGGCCCGCCATACTACCGCTTTACTGG
>NZ_DAINOE010000049.1:0-10238 GCF_036735525.1 Arsukibacterium sp.
GCCAAATACCCCAGACATCCATACTTAGACATACTAGACAATAAGGACCCGGCAATGTTTTCAAATAATTGTTCGGCTTCTACAAATCCGATAATGTCATTTATAAGGTGATAATCTTTAATTTGTAGCGCTACCAACGCCGACGTTTTATTCGTTTGCAAAAGGCTATAAATTTTTCTTATCAAGCCATTTTGATTCAGAACTTGTGGCAGATTAACGGTACTGTCAACTAAAAGCGGCAACTCTTCAGCCAGTTGCAAACGAAGCAAAGCAAAATGCTTGTCAGACATCTGCACATCCACTTCGATTGCCCGGGTTTGATGTTGGCACTGCACTCCCATTTTTTGGCGGCTAAGTAATTGAGTGAGTAGTTCAGTATCTAAATCCGAAAAAAGCTGCGACACATTACCTACCGCTAACTCAGTGCCCGACATACTTAATAATTGTTGAGCTGTGGCATTACTGCGGCACAGTTGACCAGTCATAGTCACTTCCAATAAGGCCTCCCGACTGGATAGCAAAAATTGATTTCGTATTTTTTTGTTACGTCGCTTATGGTATTCCTCAAAAGCCAGTTCAATTTCGATCAGTAAGGCGTCATCATCCCAGGGTTTTTGCAAAAATCTGAAAGCACTTCCAGAGTTCAATAACCCAATCACTGCATTAAAATCAGCAAAACCACTCAATACCATACATATACATTGAGGAAAGTCTTGCTTGATGTTGAGCAGTAATTGATCACCTGTCATGCCAGGCATTCTAAAATCAGAGATAACCACATGGCAGTCATGCTGTGCCATCAGCTCTAATGCTGCAAAGCCGCTTTCTGCGGTTAACACGGTATATCCTGAACGTCGCAACAACCGCTCCAACGCTTTTAGGATATTGACTTCATCATCAACCAACAGAATAGTTTTTTGCATGTCTAACCTTCCAGCAGTAATGAATTTACTAATTGAATCAGCTCGTTATTCTCAAAAGGTTTAGATAAAACCGCATCTGCGCCTACTTGCTGAGCCTTTGCTAATTGCGCCCTGTCCATCCCGGAAATCACTAGCACTTTCACTTTTGAAAGCTCAGGTTGTTCCCGAATAAAGCTTAGCACTTCAAATCCATCTAAACCTGGCATAGCCAGATCAAGCGTAATTAAGTCAGGTTTATGTTGCATGATCAACAAGCCTGCCTGAAACCCATCATTTGCCATCATAATACTGTACCCCTCAGGTTGCAGTATTCGCCTGATAGCCTGACGATATGCACTTTCGTCGTCGATGATTAAAATTGAACATTGATGTTGTAATTCACCTTTGTTGGGTTTGTCGTAAGACTCAAATGCTTCTGGTAAAGGCATATTTTGTTTATGTAAAAACAGTAAAAAATCATCTAACAAAACACGGTAGTTACCTCTTCCCGGCAATTTATGTCCTTTTAGCTGGCCATTGGCAATCCAGCGACTGACTGTTCTATGGTGGACATCACAATAAGTGGCGATTTCACCCGGTTTTAATGTTTTCATTGATAGCGTCTTCTTAGCATAACTTGACCATAGCTCAGTTATAGCATATAACATTACTTAAAGACAAATAAGACACATGAGAAAGTGAGGGCTTAGAAATGAAAGAATCCATTGCAATGCCAACTGTTCTTTGTGTTGACGATGAGATGAGTATTTTAAAATCACTAAAACGGCTTTTCATCGATAAACCATACACGTTGTTACTGGCTAACAGCGGTAAGGAAGCTCTTGAACTGATGCAGCAACAGGCTGTTCATTTAATTATATCGGATATGAAAATGCCACAGATGAATGGGGCAGAATTTTTATCGCAAGCGGCCCGATTACAGCCTGATGCATATCGTATTCTGATGACCGGATATGCCGATCTCAGCTCTACTATTACGGCGATTAATATTGGAAAAATTCATCGCTACGTACAAAAACCCTGGGAAAACGCTGAGTTAATTCAATTAGTGAATGAAGGCCTGGAGTTTTTCAGGTTGATCACCTCTAACAAACAGCTGACAATAAAAGTTGCTAATCAAAACAAACAGTTAAAAGAGATGAACCTTAATCTGGAAGAAATGGTACATCAAAGGACACTACAACTTAAAAAGACGTTAACTCAGCTCAAAGGCTTGGTAGAAGAGCGCAGTAAAGAGCACAAGTCAATTCTGGAAGTGCTTTACAATATTATTAGCATCAACCCACAGTTAAGTGGCGAATTTGCACTTAATGTGGCCGAAACCTCTAAACACATCGCGGCACTGTTACAACTCTCTAAAGAGCAACAACAAGAGTGTTATCAGGCAGGCTTATTTTGCGAACTGGGTAAATTGAGTTTCAACTCCGACATGCTGGAAACGCCATGGTATAAACTGGATGGCAATGCACGTGCTTTTTACTTACAACATCCCCAACATGCCGAAGATATTCTGGTTCCGGCTACTCACCTACATTCAGTGTCAGATATGATAAGTCAACAGTATGAACGCTTTAATGGCAGTGGCTCACCAGATAAACGTGTTGGTACGGATATTCATATCGGTGCGCGGATCATTTGTGTTGCCCGCGACTTCTGGTCTTTGATTTACCATAAATTACATCCCAAGAAACATAGCCGTGACGAGGCTTTTGATGCCATCAAAAGGCTGTCAGGATCCTTGTATGATCCTGATGTAGTTAATGTACTGGACAAACTACTACATAAACACAACCCCATTATTACTGAAAAGCGAGAGCAAGGTCTGACAGTTGAAAAAATTTCAGTCGGCATGCAATTACATACTAATGCGTAGAAATCGAAAAGCCCCCAATGAATTGACTATCGCTAAGGCCTGCGGCTGAATATCAGCACTAATAACTATGACGATTGTCTTTTCATGCTGCTCCTTTAAATGCTTTAGCACTTCAAAACCATCCATCTCAGGCATTTGTAAATCTAAAAAAAGAACTTCTGCTTTTCCTGATTCAACAGCCGCTAATGCTTCTTTACCGTTAGTAGCTTCATGTACTTCAACATCCCAGTCTGCAGACAGTGCTTTTCTAATAATTTTTCGGGACATTGCTGAATCATCAGCAATCGTAATTGGAATTGGCATAGCGGCTCCGCTCTCTCAAATGACCTAAATGTCTCATGTGTCTTAATAATTGCTAATTTCCGCTGTCTTGTCAAGTTGCTTTGCTTGCTTTTTGAACAACCTTTGTTGCAACATACTTTGCAATACCTGATGAGTTATCTGCTTTGCTATATCAGCATCAACACTGCTTTGCTTAAGAGCTGCAAGTGCCGCAACCATGATCTGCTTGCAAAACATGGATTTAAAAACGCTTAAGCATTTTGCGTTTTACTAATTGATTGGTGGAGTTATCTTGTACGACTCAAATCTTACTTGCAGAGTAATCTGGCTGAGTTTGCGGCAAAGCTGAAGTCGCCAGCACTTTGTTATCAGCCCCGGGGAGCTCTGTTTCAAGCTTAAATCGAATTAAAACGGCTACCAGGACAAAGGCAGGATAACAATAACGACCTATAGTGATTCTCATTGAGGCACAAGCAGCTATGAGTAAAGCGCCTAAAATACGCTTTACTCATATTAAGAATGGAGTACTAGTTTATATCAGCATCAGGCTGTTGCTCAGGAGAGGCCAGCGCAAAAGCGGCCAACTGCTGACAGTGATGATAGACACGACTAATGGTGGGGTATTCCAAAGTATCTAACTTAAAACGAAGTGCATTGTACATTTGCGGTACCAGGCAGACATCTGCCAGCGTCAGGGTATCGCCAAAGCAATATTCACCGGCACTCTGTTGTAAACGCCGCTCAAGGGCACGAAAGCCCGTATGTAGCCAGTGGTGGATCCACTCGGTTTTTTGCCCGTCGCTCAGCGCTAAAGGCCCGGTCAGGTATTGCAGTACCCGCAGGTTATTTAACGGGTGAATATCACAGGCAATATCCAGTGCCATAGCACGCACCTGGGCTCTGGCTGCGGCGTCTTCAGGCAATAACGCCGGCTCAGGATAGATTTCATCGAGGTATTCAATAATTGCCAGCGACTGGTTTAAACTCAGTTCGCCATCAACATAGGTCGGCACCAGCTGATTAGGATTAAGCTGCTGGTAGTCAAGGGCGTGTTGCTGACCACCGTCTTTTAATAAATGTACCGGTATGGTCTCAAAACTCAGTTGTTTGACATTCAGGGCAATGCGCACCCGGTAAGCGGCGGAAGAACGCCAGTAGCTGTAGAGTTTCATCTTGTAAACCTGCCCCAGAATGTGAAGAAAAAAGCTCGAACCAACAAATGAGGTACGAGCGCGTAGCTACTTTTTTCTGAGACCGTTGCAGCCCGGGATGAGCGAACAAATTCGTCAGGAACGAATTTGAACAGCTCAGCTGGCCCGCTCGGGTGAACTTCACGGATGAAGTTCATCATCGAGCCCCCAGGGATGGGTTCACGGCGCGTCACAGAAAAAATGTACGGAGTGCTCGTACCGCACCATCTCATTACACTGTTTTAAGCTATTTGGCGTTATATTGCACCACTTGCTGGTCAATAGCACCAAAAATACTCTGCCCCTGCTCATCCAGCATTTCCATTTTAATGGTATCACCAAAACGCATAAAAGGCGTAGTGGGCTTACCATCGCGAATGGTTTCAATCATCCTAATTTCGGCAATGCAGCTGTACCCAACACCGCCCTCATCTACCGCTGAGCCATGCTCTGTCCCCTGCTTATTGGATACAGTCCCTGAACCTATAACAGCACCGGCACCCAGGTGCCGGGTTTTAGCGGCATGGGCAATTAACTGGCCAAAATTAAAGGTCATGTCGATACCGGCATTCGGCTTGCCAAACACCTTACCATTATAGGTAGACACTAAGGGTAAATGCACGCGGCCATCCTGCCATTTGTCACCCAACTCATCAGGCGTCACTGCCACCGGGCTAAAGCTGGAAGACGGCTTAGATTGAAAGAAGCCAAAACCTTTTGCCAACTCATTCGGGATTAAGCCGCGCAGCGATACATCATTCACTAACATAATTAAGCGGATTTTACTGGCGGCATCCGAGGCACTGCAATGCATGGCCACATCATCTGTAATAACTGCCACTTCACCCTCAAAATCGATCCCATAATCTTCACTGACCACCTCAATGTGGTCCATCGGGCCGATAAAATCGTCTGAGCCACCCTGATACATCAGTGGATCAGTCCAGAAACTCGGTGGCATCTCGGCATTGCGCGCTTTGCGCACCAGCTCAACATGATTGACATAAGCACTGCCATCGGCCCACTGGTAAGCGCGCGGTAAAGGCGACTCACACTGAGCAGGGTTAAAAGGCATCTCACCACTTAGGCTACCACTATTTAGTGCCTGATAATGCTGTTGCAGCTTGGGTGCTAACAGGGCCCAGTTATCCAGCAACTGTTGCATAGTCAAAGCCACGTCAGGGACCGGCACACAACGACTTAAATCCCGGCTCACCAACACTAACTGACCATCGCGGCTATCATTTTTTAAACTTGCTAACTTCATACAATTCCTTAATAAACATCAGACCTGGGGCTTGGTTTTCCAGCTGTTTACGTAATCCGGATTTTCTGTGGCCAACGCCGCTTCACCCACCTGCAGTGCATCGCGGGTGTCGAGCATGACCGCCACTTCGTCAGTAAATTTTTTGCGGTATTCCAGGCCGGCCTGAAAGGCTTTCGGGTGCGGACCATGAGTAAAGCCCGCAGGGTGAAAGCTCACCATGCCTTTTTCAATATTGTCGCGGCTGAAAAAATCACCGGCATGGTAAAACAGCACTTCATCATAGTCGTCATTGTTATGATAGAACGGTACTTTTAATGCGCCAGGATCACTCTCAATAGGACGCGGCACAAAGGTACACACCACAAAGCGTTGCGCGACAAAGGTAGTATGCGCTGAAGGCGGTAAATGGTAACGGTGGCTCATTAATGGCCGGATATCACGCCAGTTAATGCGCATTACCGCTAAATCACCATGCCAGCCGATGGCATCTAACGGATTATAGGGGTAAGTAATCACTGACACCTGATCATGGCGTTTTACTTCAACCTGCCAGCTTGACTCACTGTACTGCGCCTTAAAGGCGTCATTGATTTTTGGCGTATCCAGCATAGCCGGGTCAAAAATCGCATGATTGCCGACCAAGCCTTTTTCCGGTAACTGATAGCTGTCATTAGTCGCTTCAATTAACAGAATAAACATCGGCTCTTTCGGCTCCAGCCGCCACATAGTCGAACGTGGGATCACGATATAATCGCCATCGCGCACTGTCATATGACCATAATCGCAATACAAATCAGCACTGCCTTCATGAATGAACAGCAGCTCATCGCCATCAGCGTTGCGGGCCAGGCGGCTCATGCTGTCGCTCAGACGCCAGGTACGCATTTTACAGTGCGCATTAAACAGCAAATGCGGTACCGCCCAGGGGCTTTGCTGCTGTACCTGAGCTATATCATTAAAATTAAACAACTGTGGCCGCAATGGCCCCTGCCAGTCACTCCAGCCAGTAGGCGCATGAGTGTGATGAAAGTGCGTTGCCGGCCCAAAAAAACCACTGCGGCCGGTTTCGCGTTCATAAATCGCCTGCTGTGGAAAGTCGGCGTGCGCCTGACGTGATACATCCCCTTCCTTTAGTGGAAACGATGCCCATTTACGCATTACTTAATACTCCACGCTGAATTTGATCTTCTTCAATCGATTCAAACAAGGCTTTAAAATTACCCTCACCAAAGCCTTCATTGCCTTTGCGCTGAATGATTTCGAAGAATACCGGGCCAATCACTGTCGTGGTGAAGATTTGCAATAAAATGCCATCTTTCATTGGCGCGCCGTCAATTAGGATACGCAGATCGCGCAGTTGGTCTAAATCTTCTTCATGGCCTTCAACCCGCTCGTTCACCTTGTTGTAATAGGTTTCCGGGGTCGGCATAAAGTCCATGCCACGGCTGCGAAGGGTGCGAACCGTTTCATAAATATTATCACTGGTCAAAGCGATATGCTGAATACCTTCACCTTTATATTCGCGGATAAACTCTTCAATCTGCGATTTGTCATCTGAAGATTCATTAATCGGGATGCGAATTTTGCCACAAGGCGCGGTCATTGCTTTTGACACCAGGCCGGTTAACTTGCCTTCAATATCAAAGTAGCGGATTTCACGGAAATTACCGATGTTTTCATAAAAACCAGCCCAAACATTCATATTGCCACGCATCACGTTATGCGTGAGATGATCCAGTACTTCCAGACCGACACCATGCTTGGTCATTTCCACTTGCCAGTTATCGTAATATTTAAAATCAATGTCATACACTGAACTGGCGCCATAACGATCGACAAAATACAACAAACTGCTGCCAATGCCGTAGACAGCCGGGATATTCAGTTCCATTGGGCCAATCTGGTTTTTGTATTCTTTGGCGCCATTAGCCAGCGCATGTTTTAAGGCGGCGGCGGCATCTTTTACCCGAAACGCCATCGCACAAACAGAAGGGCCATGCAAGCGGGCAAATTCCTCTGCCTGAGAATTGGGTTCAGCGTTTATGATAAAGTTAATATCACCCTGTTTGTACAACCAGGCTTGTTTTGAACGGTGCTTTGCCACTTCGGTAAAGCCAAGTGAATGGAACAAGTCTTTCAACTTTTCAATACCTTCGGCATCTGCAGCTGTATATTCAACAAATTCAAAACCATCTGTACCTAAAGGGTTTGTCATATCAACCATCTGTGTTACTCCAAGCTATCTCGATTTAGCCCTTATGATGCGCCCGCCATTAAAAAAAGGAAGAGTCGGGCAGTTTGGTAGGAAAGCGTTGAGGGAGGCGCGTTTTGTAAGCTTAAGCATACAAAATACACTTTTTAAGCAGTGCACTAAGCAGCAGGCCGCCAGACTAGGCTGGCGGCCTGACAATAGTAATGATAACTGGACAAGCTGTAATTAAATTTTTACGGTCTTACGGTTAATGCCATAATCTCTGAGTTTATTGGCCACAGCAGTGTGGCTTAAACCCAGCTTTTTTGCCAATTGCCGCGAACTAGGGTACGCCGGATACAGCTTGCGCAGTAAGTTAGCTTCAAAGCGTTTCACCGCTTCATCCAGAGTGCCATCAAACTCCTGCTCTAAATAGCCAAAGTCGCTGGTATAGCTTGGCAGTTGCAGATGGCTTTTATCCAGTTCATAACCCTCAAGCAAGGTCACCGCCCGGTACAACGCATTTTCTAACTGGCGCACATTACCAGGCCAGGGATATTGCTGCAAAAACTGGCCACAACTGTCGGTCAGCCGAGGTGCCTTGCGGCCAAGACGGGCAGCAAACCGGGCGATAAAAAATTCGGCAAGCGGCACCACATCCTGTTTACGCTCGCGAAGCGGCGGCAAAGTTAATGTTAGTACGTTTAAACGATAGAATAAGTCTTCGCGAAACTTACCTTCCTGCACCATGCCGGGTAAGTCTTTTTGGGTAGTACAAATCACCCGCACATCCACTTTGACTTCGTTTTCATCAGCGACCCTGCGAAAACTGCCATCCTGTAAAAAGCGGATAAGTTTGGTTTGCAACTGGTGCGACATTTCGCCCACTTCATCCAAAAACACCGTACCGCCATTGGCCTGTTCAAAAATGCCTTTTTTGCTGTCATTACTGCCGGCAAAAGCATTAGGGCCATAACCAAACAACTCAGATTCAGCGACATTATCTGGCAGTGAGGCGCAGTTTACCGCTAAAAAAGGTTTGCCATGGCGACTGCCTGCCGCATGACAAGCGCGCGCCAGCAACTCTTTACCGGTGCCGGTTTCACCCATAATTAAAATAGGCGCATCCAACTGCGACATTTTCTTTGCTTCACGCACCACTTTGCGCATCAGGTTGCTGTTGGCTTGCAGGGTATTAAAGCTTTCCTGATCGCCCTTTTTAAAAGCCACCATATGCTGGCCAAGCCGACTTTCTGATTTTAGGTTAATCACCGCACTGGCTAAGATTTCATGGCCGGCTTCATCTTGCACCATGACCGGTAAAATGTCGGCAATAAACCTTTTGCCGTGAATTTCAAAACGCCGGGTTTGTGCCAACACATCATCGCTTTCCAGCCACCGCTGAAAATTAAAGCCTTTCACCATACTCTGCAGTGACTGGCCAACAATATCATGGTAATTCACCGATAAGGCCGTTAACGCGGCGTCGTTAATTACCGTGACATTGGCCTTCAAATCTATGGCAATTAAGCCATCCGGCAGGGTTTTTAATAAGGTGGTCAGCTCATTATGTTCACGCTCTGAGGGCATAAAGGCAGTGGTTTTAACATCTTCCACGCCATTGATGCGCCGGATGCGGGTCATCAGCTCCTGAAACTGCTCAAAATGCAAACTTGGAAAAGACACATACATCCGGTTCAGCGACGGATCGACCTCGATACCACGCAAGTCGAGCTGAAAGCTAACCAGAATATTTAACACCTCCTGAGCTAGGCCCAGACGGTTTTGGCACTGGATTTCTAAACGCATAGTCAGAGCAAACCTTAAATACCACCAAGGGCTCTATATTACGGTAAAGCAGGCAAACTAGACCAGCATATTTGTAAAGATATGTGCACGAATCAGATTAAAAGCAGGCTGGATACGATGGGTAACCAGCCAAAGGGGAATTTGATATTAGTCGCTCAGCAGCGCATCCGTTTTAGCAGCACATATAAAATCGTTTTTATGCAGGCCTTTAATCGAGTGCGACCACCAGGTTACTGTTAACTTGCCCCACTCCAGCAACAATGCCGGGTGATGGCCTTCGTCTTCAGCCAGCTGAGCTACCTTCTGATGAAAGGCCCAGGCCAATTTAAAGTTTTTAAACTTATATAGCCGCTCTAATTGTAAAATGCCATCACGCACTACCGGCGTCCAATCAGGTAATTGCCGCATCAGCTCGGGCAGCTCGGCATCCGATACCCGCGGCGCATCTGCGCGACAGGCTTCACATTTCATACTGGTTAACTCAGCCATTAATAGTATCCTAACTTGCTTGTTGTTCTTTTGGTGGAAATTTAGGGGCATGTAAGCCTAGTGCTTTTGCTTGTTCAAGCAGCGCCGGCATATCCTGATGCGCAATATCAAACAAATCATCAATACGCTCAATCATAAAATAAACCGGCTGCATGATATCAATACGGTAAGGTGTGCGAAGTACATCAAGCGCATCAAAGGGCTTACGCTCTGG
>NZ_DAINOE010000049.1:10248-25222 GCF_036735525.1 Arsukibacterium sp.
AGCAGACTCCAGCGCATAATGGGTTTCGCCAGGCGAGGATAAAATGCCGCCGCCATAAATACGCAGCCCCTGAGGCGTATTCAGTAAACCAAACTCTATGGTGAACCAATAGAGCCGGGCCAGATACACTCTGTCTTGCTTGCTGGCAGCTAAGCCAAGCTTGCCGTAGGTATGGGTAAATTCGGCAAAGGCCGGATTAGTTAACATGGCACAGTGACCAAAGATTTCATGAAAAATATCCGGCTCTTGCAGGTAATCGAATTCTTCCCGTGAGCGAATAAAGGTGGCCACCGGAAAACGTTTGTTGGCAAGCAGCTCAAAAAACTTATCAAAGCTAATCAGCGCAGGTACTTCAGCGCATTCCCAACCGGTGGTGGCCCGCAGCACCTTGCTCACTTCTTCTAACTGCGGGATACGATCTGTCGGCAACTTCAGCTTGTCAAGGCCAGCCATGTACTCATCACAAGCGCGACCTTCAACTACACCGAGTTGTCGTGTAATTAACTCACTCCAAATTTGGTTCTCTTCAGCTGACCAGGCAATAATGCCCTGCTCATCTGATTGACGCGATACATATTTACTGGATTTACTCATATCTAACCTGTTGATAATTCTGTTATACGCTGATGGGCAAAAGCGCCATCCCGCCAGCCTGCTTCGCTGTTTTTATGATATTGGCAGGCTAAAGCCAGGATTGAAATTGTGCGTGTTGGCGCCGATACTAAGCGATAGCGGCAAAAGAGTTAATCTCAGTGCCGCCTAAAGTTAGCTGCATAAGCGTAAAGAATGCATTACAAGGTCACAGTGTCAGTGACAACAGCTGCCGGTTGTTGTTGCTGCATAAAGGCCAGCGCCTGATCCAGATCAGCAATAATGTCATCAACATGCTCCAATCCCACCGAAACGCGGATTAAACCGTCACTGATACCAGCCATCTGCCGTTCTTCAGCCGTGTAAGGGCTGTGAGTCATTGACGCCGGATGTTGGATAAGTGATTCGGCATCGCCTAAACTCACCGCCAGACTTAATAACTTACAGTGATTAATAAAAGTCCGGCCATCATCCAACGAGCCCTTCAGTTCAAACGCCAGTACGCCGCCTGCAGCCAGCATCTGATTGCCGATAAAACGGTAACCGGCATGGCCTGGCAGGCCCGGATAATACACCGTATCGATAGCTGGGTGCGCGGCTAAAAACTCCGCCACCTGCTGGGCGTTTTCACAGTGGCGCTGCATGCGCACCGACAAGGTTTTTAAACCACGGATGATCAACCAGGCATCATGCGGGCTGATGGTGGCGCCCATATCTTTTAAGGTGGTCAGTTTGATGGTTTGAATTGTTTGGGCATCAGATACGATGATACCGGCCACCACATCACCATGGCCATTCAGGTATTTAGTGGCGCTGTGGATCACAATGTCGGCACCAAATTTAGCCGGTTGCTGCAATAAGGGGGTTAAAAAGGTGTTGTCAATCACAGACATAATGCCATATTCCCGGCAAAAGCCGCACAAAAAGGCCAGATCCAGCACCACCAGATTAGGATTGATCGGTGTTTCAGCAAACAACATTTTAGTATTGGCTTTTCGGGCAGCGCGCACCGCGGCATGATCGGTCATATCGACAAAACTGACCTCAATGCCATAACGGGCAAACATATGGTTAAACAGCGCAAAACTGCAGCCGTAAATGGCTTTACTGGCAATCAAATGATCGCCCTGCTGTAAAAATGCCATAGTGCTGGCGGCCACTGCGCCCATACCGGTTGCGGTTGCAGCCGCATCAGCCATACCTTCAAGCGCCGCCACCTTGAGCTCCAGCTCGCGGGTGGTTGGGTTACCTAAGCGGGTGTAAATATAGCCTTCGGCCTCACCGGCAAAACGGGCGGCGCCTTGTTCGGCGTTATCAAAGATAAAGGTGGACGTTTGATACAAGGGTGTCGCCAGGGTGCCATGGGCATTGGGCTGTTTACCGGCGTGAATACAAAGGGTTTGCAGATGTTTATTATTGTTTTGCAGATGTTTATTATTGTTATGCATAGGGCTACTACTTGTGTGAGCTACAAATTTGCTACACAAATAGCAGAATTCCAGCTGATTGGAAGCAAGCCAGACATCTTGCAGTCTGTTACATCAAAAATCAGCCGGGTAAAACTGTAACTTTTTGTTGGCAGCGTAACAGTGCTGAGCGATTCAGCGCTTATAAAGAGACTTTATCAGCATTCACTCTGGCCAATAAATGCTGACTTAACGCCGACATATTCACTTTAGCCGTTTTGTGAAGAGGCAAGGGGCGCAGTTGTTGCTGTGCTAGTTGCCCAAGCCTGGCGACCAACAAGCCGGCAATAACCCCCTGCCCGGCGCGCATCGATAATTTCGCGGTCAAATCACTGCTTATGGCATCCGCCGCCATATCCAGCACCAGCTCGCTGCCGCCCGCCCACAATAATGCTGCTAACGCCCGCTTTAGCATGGCCAGACTGCGCAGCTGGCCAACAGGTGAGCCATAGAGTACGGCCAGCTGCCTGAGCATCCGGCTACTACGCCAGATCACCAATAACATATCGGCCAGAGCAAAAGGACTAATGGCCACGGCCAGGCTGCAGTCGGTACTGGCCCGCCATATCAGTTGCTGAGCCTGCTTATCGCGCTCGGCTAACACCAGGGTATCAAACAGTTGTAATTGCTCCTGATCGGTATGCTCAGCGGTGACGGCTTTTTGCCACATCAGCAGTTGACCTGCTGATAACGCATCCTGAGGTAAGGCGGCGGCAATACTTTGGCATAAGGGCTGTGCCTCACCAAATTGCACGCTATTGGCAATGCGTGTGGCCGCTTGTTGCCACTGCTGATTCTGCTGTAAACGGCGCCACAAACGCCATTCTCGCCAGCCGAAGCTACCCAGGACTAACAGGAAAAGTACACTGAAGACGGTCCAAAGCCCACCTTTCACCGGGCCTTGCTGCCAGCTATGTTGCAGATGCTCCAGCCATTGCCAACCGCCCAACCACAACAGCAGCAGCATACTGGTCCAGAATAACCATAGTGGCCAACGCCAGCTTGATGGCAGCTCTGGCTCTGTCAGGCTGACATCAGCCACAAAATCACTGGCCGCAAACTGACGGGCGCCTTGCAATGGCAAGTGTGCTTTATCACTGTGTGCGGCGTCCTGCTCAGACGACGCTGGTTGAAAGTAGCGGGCAGACTTAAGCGGTTTCATCGCAGCTTATCCCCCAATAAATATTGCAACGCATGATCCATTCGCACGTGAGGCAGCGGCTGTTGCAGCGCTACTGCTGGCGGCAAAAAATCTGGAAAAGCGAAGTGATGCTGTTGATAAAGCTCAGCGGGCGGCAAACTGGCTGGCACCTCACCAGGAAACAAGGTTACCAGCAGGCTATCTGAGCGCTGCAGACCACTGATGCATAGCTGCAACTGGCCATCTTGGCGCACGGTACCCGAGCTGCTGGCACGGATAGCGGCTAACGCCATTACTTCACTATGTGCTGCAGCATAATGAGAATGCTTGATCGGCTGTTGTAGCAACTGCTGTAATAATAGCGTTAGCGCCTTATGTTGCTCTGGTGTCACATGATCAGCCTTAGTGGCGGCAAACAATACCCTGCTGATCCTTGGCTGAAACAAGCGACGCAACAAACTGCTCGGCCCATATTGAAAGCTTTGCATAATCAGCGCCAGCGCCTGTTGTAATTCCGCCATAGCGGCATGACCGGCATTTAGTGCTGACAAACAATCCACCAGCACCACCTGGCGATCAATACTGGCAAAATGTTGTTTATAAAAGGGTTTAACCACAAACTGGCAGTAACTGCTGTAATGTTCGCTGAGTTTGTTTAGTAAGGGGCTGGCTTGAGCCAACTGCTCAGGTAATAACGGCAGCAGTTGCAGCATAGGTGCGCCAGCCAACTCGCCAGGCACCAATAGCCGGCCTGGCTGATTTAAATAGGTACCGGCCAGCTGACGAAATTGCGTCAACAATTCGGCATATTCCGCGGCTAACTGTTGTAGCTGTGGCACACTGGCATCTTGCAAATTTAACGCTGCTAAACGTTTAGCAAAGGGCGCTGACAGCGCCTGACGGTGTGGCTGGCGAAATAACTGCCAGCTAAATTCGCACCATTGCTGATAACTTTGCCGTAATAAGGGTAAGTCCAGCAGCCACTCACCGGGATAATCAATGATTTGCAGATGTAACTCGCTGTGATGCGATATGCTGGCGCGAAGCCGGTTGCGCGGTTTATAGCGCAGTTGCAAATCCAGCTGGCTCCAGCCAATGGTCGATACCGGCCAGCTGGCAGGGTTTCCCAGTAACGAGGCTAAGTTGCGTTCGTATGCAAAACGGGGAATTGACAGCGGCTGCTCATTAGACAGACGTCCGCCCAGATAGCGGCCTTGTTGCACCACTTCAAAAAACGGCAGGTGCTCAGGCAGATCACCGCTACACAACTGATGGACCAGAGAGGTAATAAAGGCGGTTTTACCGGCTCCACTTAAACCGGTAATCCCCAATCGAAGTTGCTGGTCCAGCGCGCGCTGTCCCAGCTGACGGGTTTGATGTTGCAGCATATCAAGCCAGCTCATAATCCCTCTGCTCTGCAACGCAGCAAGCTGCTCACAGGTTATTTAATTCGCGATTCAGCTGGAACTGACTGGAAGTGACATGACGCTCCATATCCCTTAGCCGTAGCTCCATGCTGTTAAATTGATAGCTCAGATGGTGCAGGGCCTGCTTCGCCGACTCGCCGCGTTGCCAGATGCGGGTTTTCAGTTCAACCGGTTTTTCCTCAGGCTTAGTAGTCGTCTCTGCCGACAATGGCCGGACATTGGACTTTTTTTCCAGTACCAGCCAACCAGCTATATACAATGCAGGAACAAACCAGCCTAAGCCTAACAGTACGGCTGATACGGTAACCAGCCGGACTAACCAGGTTTCCCAGCCAAAATAATCAGCGACCCCGGCACAGACACCGGCAATTTTGCCATTGCGATCGTCGCGCAGTAGTTCACGTTTGGGCTTACTCATACTGCTTTCTCCATTTCGGGCTGTCGGCATCCAAAATGGCTTCCAGCGTTTTAATCCGCTCCTGCATTTTTTCTGCCCGCATTGTCAGCTCATTTAACTGCAGCAGCTCCTGATCTGACAAACCCTGGCTCATTTTACTCTTACTGCGGTAATGCATAATGACCCACAGTGGTGCCACAAAGATCATAAACAAGATCACAGGCACAAAAATCATCTCTTGAATATCCATCTAGCTGCTCCTGCAACGCCTGAGATCAGGCGTCTCCTTTAGTCGTTTTTTGAGTTACTTTGGCTTTTAACGCGGCCAGTTCATTGTCAATCTTATCCTGAGCGGCTAACTCTGCAAATTCATCTTTCAAAGATTTTTTGCCCAGATCATAAGATTCTACCTGCGCTTCCAGCGAATCAATTTTCTGCTCATAGCGTTCAAATTTATACATGGCGTCGTTGATACGATTGCTATCCAGCGTCTTCTTCACTTCTAAACGGGACTCTACTGTGCTTCTGCGCATCAGCATTGATTTTTGCCGCGCTTTGGCATCAGCCAGCTTTTCCTGTAACTGAGACACTTCATCCTGTAATTTACTAATGTGCTCTTCCAGGTTAGCCATATCATTAGCAACAGATTGTGCCTGATCTTCCGCTTTTTGCCGTTCAATTAACGCCGAGCGGGCTAAATCTTCGCGGTCTTTACTCAGCGCCAACTCAGCCTTAGCTTGCCAGTCGTTAACTTCATCCTGTAAGCGGCTGACTACGCGCTGCAGTTCTTTTTTCTCAGCAATGGTTTTAGCGGAAGAAGAACGCACCTCAACTAAAGTGTCTTCCATCTCCTGAATAATCAGCCGAACCATTTTTTCTGGATCTTCGGCTTTATCCAGTAATGAATTAATGTTTGAATTCACAATATCTGAAAAACGTGAAAAAATACCCATGATAATTACCTCAATTTAATTTACCAGTCTCCCTTTAGCTTATTCAGTTTCCTTGCCAACTTTTTCAAATAACGCAAGCTTATGAATTATATGCATTTTATTTAATTCCACTCAGGGCTTTAGAAATGCTTCGTTATGAAATACACTATTAATTAGCCAAATTTACTAATTAGTAGCTAAGCATGAGCCGCAAATTTCAACAAGATAACCTGATAGGTCAGGCCAACAGCTTTTTAAATGTGCTGGATCAAGTCTCACAACTGGCCCCTCTGGATAAACCGGTATTGATCATTGGCGAGCGCGGTACGGGCAAAGAACTGATTGCCTCGCGCTTGCATTTCTTATCACAACGCTGGGATCAGCAATATTTGACGCTGAACTGTGCGGCATTAAATGAAAACCTGTTGGAAAGTGAACTGTTCGGCCATGAGGCCGGTGCCTTTACCGGCGCCAGTAAGCGGCATGAAGGCCGCTTTGAACGTGCCAATGGCGGCACCTTGTTTTTAGATGAACTGGCCAATACCCCGGCCATGGTGCAGGAAAAATTGCTGCGGGTAATAGAATATGGTGAGTTTGAACGGGTGGGTGGCAGTCGCCCGGTCAGAGTGGATGTACGGCTGGTATGTGCCACCAACGAAGATTTACCACTGATGGCTGAACAGGGTGAATTTCGTGCTGACTTACTGGACCGGCTGGCGTTTGATGTTATTACGCTACCACCGATGCGCGAGCGGCGCGAAGACATTATGCTGTTAGCCGAGCATTTTGCCATTAATATGGCACGTGAATTAGGTTTTGAACTCTTTAGTGGTTTTAGCGATAAAGCCCGCAAAACGCTGCTGGAGTATGATTGGCCAGGCAACATCCGTGAGCTGAAAAACGTAGTAGAGCGCAGCGTTTATCGTGGCAATAACCCATATGTCCCAGTGCATAATATCCAACTTGATCCCTTTGATTCTCCTTATCGGCCAAGCCAACGTATTAAGACCTCTGGCCCGTTAAGACAAAAAGAACCACAACCACTGGCTAGTACGCCGCAAAGCGTTGATAATCAACCTGTGGCTAATGTTGGCGCAGTGCCGCAACAGGATTTTTCGCAGCCACAGGACTTTAAGCAATTGTCACAGGATTATGAAGTGTCGCTGATTAAACAGGCCTTGGCTGCCAGCCAGTTTAACCAGAAAAAAACTGCCGATTTACTTAACCTGACCTACCATCAATTGCGTGGTTATATGAAAAAGTATCAGTTACTGGAAAGTCAGCAAGGATGAATAGACACCCTTTATTGTGGCTAAGCCTTATCAGCATGAGTAGCTTGCTGCTTAGCGCTTGCCAGCCTCAGCTGCCAGACACCATGCGCGCCAGCCTGGTGTATTGCTCGGAGGGCTCTCCGGAGAGCTTTAATCCACAACGCGTGACCTCAGGTACCACTATCGATATCATCAGCCAGCAGTTATACGACCGCCTGCTCGACATCGATGCCGCCAGTGGTGAGCTCAGACCGGCACTGGCCATGAGTTGGCAGATCTCTGAGCAAGGCCGGCATTATGAGTTCCAGTTGCGTGACGATGTGCAATTTCATCAAACCGACTACTTTAAACCCAGTAGACCATTGCAGGCTGAGGATGTGGTGTTTACTTTTAACCGCATCACCGATACTACACATCCGTTTCATGCTGAAGGTGGCGGTATTTACCCTTATTTTCAAAGCGTTGAATGGGCTGAACTGGTGGAACGCGTGGTTGCAGTGTCAGATAACCGTGTCCGTTTTGAACTTCGCCGCCCAGACAGCTCTTTTCTATCAAATCTGGCCACAGATTTCGCTGCAATCTTATCGGCAGAATATGGTCAGCAATTGTTGCAGCAACAGCAAACGGCACGGATAGACTCTAAGCCGGTAGGTACTGGCCCCTTTCGCTATAAAGAATATCAAAAAGATATACTGGTGCGGTTTTACCGCCACCCTGATTACTGGCGCGGTGCCACGGCAATGGAGCAACTGGTATTTGATATAGTGCCCAATAATGCCAAGCGCATGGCAAAATTATTTACTCATGAATGTGATGTGGTGTCTTATCCCAGAGTAGCAGAGCTGGAACTGATTAGCCGCCGGCCTGATGTACGTATTCAGGAAAGTACCAGTATGAATGTTGGCTTCTGGGCCTTTAATACCAGCAGGGCGCCCTTTGACCAGGTTAAAGTACGCCAGGCGCTGGCGTTAGCCATTAACCATTCGGCCATTATTCAGGCGGTCTATTTTGGTCATGCTACACCCGCCAGAGGCTTGCTGCCGCCGACATCCTGGGCTTTTAACAGCGACTTACCTGTACCGGTATTTGATCCTGAGGGCGCGCGGACCTTGTTAGCAGAAGCCGGTTATGCCAATGGTTTTAGCATGGATATCTGGGCGATGCCTGTACAGCGTTTATATAATCCCAATGCACTGAAAATGGCTGAGTTAATGCAGGCTGATCTGGCGCAAATCGGTGTACGGGCCAATGTTATCAGCTATGAATGGAACAGCTTTCGCCGTAAGCTCAGTGCCGGCGAACACGACTCGGTTTTAATTGGCTGGGCGGCTGATAATGCGGATCCGGATAACTTCTTCAGACCCCTGCTCAGCTGTGCGGCAGCGCAAACGGGTAGTAACAGAGCCGGCTGGTGCGATGCCAACTTTGATCGCTTAATCAGTCAGGCGCTGCTAACAGCCGATCAACGACAAAGGCGCAGTTTTTATCTGGCGGCCCAGCAATATCTGCTCGAGCAGCAACCGCTGGTAGGCATTGCCCACTCCCAGCGATTTCAGGCCATTAATGCCAATATCAGTGGTATTGAAATTAACCCCTATGGTGGCATTTCCCTGGCCGGCGCTACGAGGCAACTGCCATGAGTTGGTACCTGCTACGCCGGTTGTTCTTATTGTGCTTTGTACTTTTAGCGCTTAGCGTTTTTGCTTTTAGCCTTGGTTATTTGTTTCCGGGCGATCCGCTGCAAAATTTTAGCGGTGTGCGCCTGACGGACAGCAGCCAACTGCAGCAGCTCAGCGATAGCTACCGCATGGAGCAAGGTTATTTGGCGCAGTATCTGGCTTATATCAGTCGAATTTTACAAGGTGACTGGGGTTTGTCGTTTTCCAGCCAGCAACCCTTACTGGCCGAAATTCGCCAACTGTTACCTGCCACGCTGGAACTGGTCACTTACGCACTACTTATCTCATTTGTATTTGGTATTCCTCTGGGTATTATTGCGGCTATTAAGCCTGACGGTATGCTGGCTCGCACCATTTCCGGTCTGGCGCTGACGGGTTACTCACTCCCCATTTTCTGGTGGGCGCTGCTGCTGATTATGTTGTTTTCTATTGGCCTTGGCTGGCTACCCAGTGCTGGCCGGCTGAGTGTGTTGTATGAAATTCCCTATCACAGCGGCTTTATGCTGGTAGATATCCTGCTGGCTGATGTGCAGTACCAGCAAGAAGCGCTGCAGGATGCACTACGGCATTTATTATTACCCACCCTGGTATTGGCCACCTATCCCACCACGGTGATGATCCGTTTTGTCCGGGATTCGATGCTACAGGTATGGGAGCAAAACTACATCAAAACTGCTAAAGCCAAAGGGTTAAACCGGGTGCAGGTGTTGTACCGCCATGGTTTGCGCAATGCGTTATTACCGGTTATCCGCCAAATTGGTTTGCAGTTCAGTACCCTTATCACGCTGGCCATGCTGACTGAAATTATCTTCTCCTGGCCCGGTTTGGGTAGATGGTTAATTGACAGCATTTATCAGCGTAATTATCCGGCCATCCAGTCTGGTTTGCTGGTGATTTCCAGCCTAGTGATCACCGTCACCATGCTGACCGAAATTTTGCACAATATTTTTAATCCACTGGCACGGCGGCAGTAACGATGCGCAGATTCCGACTCTATCTGGAAGAAAACAACAGCTCACCGCTGGCGCAACTCTGGCGGCATTTTAGCCGGCAGCATGCTGCAGTTGCCGGCTTAGTGCTATTTTTAAGTTTTGTTGTTATCAGTATTTTAGCTCCGTTGCTAACCCCGCACGATCCTTACCAACAAGCAGAAAGCCTGCTGCTGTTACCGCCGTCCTGGGCAGAAAATGGTCTGGTACAGTATCCGTTTGGTACCGACGATCTGGGGCGAGATATTTTATCCAGGTTACTCAAAGGCACCAGCTACACCTTTGGTATTGCTATGCTTACGGTATTTGGCGCGCTAATAGCCGGTTTGGCATTAGGTGCTCTGGCAGGTATGAGTAAGGGCGTCAAATCCAGTATATTTAATCATGTGTTGGATTTGGCACTGACCATTCCATCCTTACTCTTAGCCATTATCATAGTGGCGATATTAGGCCCTGGCTTATGGAATACCACCTGGGCCATTATGTTGGCGCTATTGCCACAATTTGTGCATGGTGTACGCAACGCCATTGATGAACAATTAAAACAAGACTATGTCATCGCCTACCGGCTGGATGGCGCCAACGACTGGCAAGTGCTAACCCGGTTAGTCTTGCCCAATAGCTGGGAAAAACTGACGGTATTGGCCACTATGGCACTGTCTACTGCTATTCTGGATATTGCAGCGCTGGGCTTTCTCGGCTTAGGAGCGCAAGCACCCACTGCGGAATGGGGCACTATGATCAGCGACTCGCTGGATCTGATTTATCTGGCACCGGCCAGTGTCGCCATTCCCGGTTTATTAATTTTTGCTGCCGTGTTATCGGTTAATTTGCTAGGTGACGGCCTGCGTAAAGCCATCCAACTCAGGCGGGAAAGCTAATGCTGTTACTAGATATAAAAAATCTCACTATAGAACTGGAGACGCCAGAAGGGTTAATCCGTGCCGTTGACCGGGTGAATTTTAGTCTGCGCGAAGGCGAAACCCGTGGGTTGGTGGGCGAATCAGGCTCGGGCAAGAGCCTGGTAGCAAAAGCCATAGTTGGCGTACTGAACCGGCGCTGGAAAGTCACTGCTGATCGCTTTAACTGGTTAGGTCAGGATTTATTGCGCCTACCACAGCAGCAGCAGCGCCAGATTATCAGCCGAGATATTGCGATGATTTATCAGGAACCCAGCCGTAGCCTGGATCCTACGGCTATTATTCTGGAACAATTAGAAGAAGCCATTCCCAACAGCGTACTAATCGGCCATTGGTGGCAGCGTTCTGGCCTTCGGCGTAAAAAAGCTATAGCCTTGCTGCATAAAGTGGGCATCAAAGACCATCAGACAGTACTGCAAAGCTACCCTTACCAATTATCCGAGGGTATTTGTCAGAAGATCATGATAGCAATGGCCATCGCTAAAAACCCCAAGCTATTGATTGCAGACGAGCCCACCACTGCTCTGGAAAGTACCACTCAAGCGCAGCTGTTTCGATTGTTAGCCAGTTTTAACCAGCTTAAAGGGATGTCAGTATTATTAATCAGTCATGAACTAGAAAGTGTCGCCAGATACACTCAAAACCTCAGTGTGCTCTACTGTGGTCAGTTGGTGGAAGCAGGTGACACTCATGAACTGCTCACGGCGCCTTTGCACCCCTATACCGATGCACTGATTAAAAGTGTACCGGAATTTCAAGCCGACTTAGTAGCCAAGACTCCGCTCTATGCACTGCCAGGCAGTATTCCTACACTGCAGCATTTACCCATTGGCTGCCGCCTGGGCCCACGATGCCCTAATGCCCGTAGAGAGTGCGTTAAAACACCTTCGTTAGAGCGCCAGCAAAATCATTATGTCAGTTGCCACTTTCCGTTACAGCAAGGGGCGGCAAAATGAGCCATTTACTGGAAGTGCGGGAACTGAGCAAAGCCTATTACAAGCAACGTGGCTGGTTTAGTAAGCAAAAAGTAACGGCACTGGAGCAGATTAGTTTTAGCCTGTCGGCAGGTAAAACCCTGGCCATAGTCGGTGAAACCGGCTCGGGCAAAAGCACCCTGGCCAAGTTGTTAGTAGGTATTGAAAAGCCTGACAGTGGCAGCATTTTGCTCGGCGGTGAACTGGTGCAAATCAGTCATTATAAAAAATATAACCATGTTATCCGCTTTATCTTTCAGGAAGCAGGCCGGTCGCTCAATCCATTACAAAAAATAGGACAGATGCTTGAAGATGTGCTGTTATTCAGTACGGTACTGGATCAGACGCAGCGCCGTTTAAAAATTCGTCAAACCTTAAAGCTCATTGGATTGCTGGACGAACATGCTGAGTATTATCCACACATGTTTTCTGGCGGCCAGTTACAACGGGTAGCGTTAGCCCGGGCGCTGATCCTCGACCCCAAGTTATTGATTCTGGATGAAGCCTTAACTGCGCTGGACCCAACGTTGCGGGCACAAATTGTCAACCTGCTGTTAGAGTTACAGCAAAGCACCGGGCTAGCTTATTTACTGATCACCAACCATCTCAGGATGGTCAGACATATCAGTGACGACACCCTGGTATTGTATCAGGGCCGCACCGCCGACTATGGTCCTACGTTGCAAGTACTGCAGCAGCCACAGCATGAATACAGCAAACGATTGATACACAGCGCTGGTTAACATCGCTGCCCTTTATATCAATTTATCGCCGAAATAAAAAAAGCCTGCAACTACAGGTGCAGGCTTTTGAGATGTCAGTAACGTTAACTAACGCAGCTTGTTATCTCTGCTTAAAAGTCTTCTGTCTGCGGTGCAGAGGTTAAATTACGGCTGATATCAGCCTGTGCTTTAAGTGCAGCTATTAACGTCATATAGCTCTGCTCTGCTCGTTGCCTTGCCAAACCTTCCAGTTGCGCTGGCTCTGGAATAGTCAGTACTTCTGCATCCTTTACTGCGCTTACCGCGACCAGAGCTACATCACCATGTGCCAATACCACATAATCCAGACTTGAGGCGTCTGCAGCCGGTCTTGGTAGAGCAAAAGCCTTAGCACGAATTTCTGTTTGCAGCGTACCACCAAAACGCGGCGTCGCTGCTGAGGTTTCCAGCGTCAACCCAGCACCAGCTGCCAGAACTGTCAGCTCTTTAGCCTCAGCTAACAATTCGACCGCCCGCGCCTTTGCCAGCTCAGTCTGCTGCGTTTGACTCAGATCAGCGACTAATTCGTCACGGACCTCTTCCATTGTCAGCGTCCGGGCGGCTTCGGTATTAATCACCCGCATCACCACCACATGCTCCCGACCAATTTCAATGACATCGCTGTTCAGGCCGTCAGCAATAAAACGCGAGTCAAACAGTTGCGCCATCACTGCCGGGTGAGCCAGTGGCTCGGTCGCCTCATTCCGGCTAAACAGTGGCGTCGTTTTAACCCGTTGTTCAATAGCAGAGGCCGCATCTTCTAAAGTATCGCCGACTTCAAAAGCTAACTGGGCCAGGCGTTGTTGCAACTGGTAAAACTGCTCGGTGGCTTCTTCCTGTTGCAATCGTACAGCAATATCAGCTGACACATCAGCCAGTGGCTGCTGCTGGGCTGGCGTTAACTGTACCAGCTTAATCAGGTGGTAGCCGTACTCACTTTGCACTACACCGCTTAACTCACCTTGTTGTTGCAGGGCAAAAGCCGCTGATTCAAATTTCGGGTCCATCTGACCAGCCACCAGATAATCCAGTACACCGCCATTTTCAGCGGAAAACACATCCGCAGAATGGGTTTTAGCCAAGGTCGCAAAATCCGCACCGGCGTTAAGTTCAGCTAACAGCTGCTCAGCTTTTGCTGCAACCGCAGCATCAGCGCCTTCAGACTCTAGCATGATATGCGCCACCTGACGCTGCTCAGCTGTGGTATAGCGGGCCTTGTTCGCTTCATAGTAAGCAGCTATTTGTTGCTGACTAATGTCGATATCAGACGCCAGCATGGCAGAAGATAATTCAACATACTCTACCGCCACTTTTTGTTGCGTCATAAAGCGCTGTAAATTGGTCAGATAGTAATCATGTAACTGAGCATCGCTGATATTAACCGCATCTGCGAACTGACTAGCCGGCAGCAGCGCATAGCTGATATCACGGGTTTGCTGCACTAAACGGTTACGTAATTGTACTTCTGAACCTAAGCCAAACTCACTGCCCAATAAACCTACCAGTAATTGATTACTGGCTAAATCCTCGCGGATCAGTTCACGGAATTGTGACGGCTGGTACCCGGCCTGCCGCAGCAATGCAATATAACGGTCGTTATTAAAGATGCCGTCAATCTGAAACTCTGACATATTACGGATAGTATCACGCACCTGCTCGTCGCTGACCCGGATCCCTAACTTGCGCGCTAATTGTTTTTGTAAGGTATCATCAATCAGCTGCTCCAATACTTCAGCGCGAAAACCCTGCATATAACCAGGATCGGCTGCTAACAAATCATACATGTCGCCAAATTGCTGTTTTCTGCGTTCACGCTCGCTACTAAACGCCTGTTCAAAGCGTGATGCGGTAATATCTTCGCCGTTAACTACGGCCATCGCGGTTTCACGCGATGAGCTGAGATAACCACCTACACCCGCCAGTGCAAACGACAGGATCACTAAGCCAAGTATAATTTTGGCGGTAGGTCCTTGTGAGCTTTCTCTGATCTTCTCTAACATCTTTGCTTTTTCTCGCTGTTCAACTTTGGATAAAGTTGTCTTAAAAAAAAAGCGCATCTTAACAGATGCGCCTTTTTTATAGAAGCCCAGGCCTTGCCTGTGGGCTACACTGGTCTCGCCGGCGCGCCGGCGAGGTGTCCAGTTAATTTACGGCGTCTTTTAACGCTTTACCAGGCTTGAACGAAGGAATTTTAGCCGCTTCGATCTGAATAGTAGCGCCAGTTTGCGGGTTACGGCCTGTACGGGCAGCACGCTCACGTACACTGTAAGTACCGAATCCTACTAAAGCTACTGAGTCGCCTTCTTTAAGAGCATCGGTTACAGCGTCGATGAACGCGTCTAATGCACGACCTGCTGCAGCTTTTGAAATGTCTGCATTCGCAGCAATTTTGTCGATAAGTTGAGACTTGTTCACAATATCATCCC
>NZ_DAINOE010000050.1:0-24792 GCF_036735525.1 Arsukibacterium sp.
GGGAGGCGGTCATGGCTTGCAGCGGGTGTATCAGAGTTAGGATCAGTTATTTAGCCTAGCACAGCATTCACTAATGGCTTAGCTTTTAAAACAATGTTGACAGGTAAATTAAAGTGATAGTGATTACTTACTTTTTACAGGAAGCTGCTGCGATAAAGGGCGGCAACGGCTTCAACAAAAGTCATTTCGTCATCGGTCCAGTGCTTAATTACCACTGTTTGTTCGCAACAAATAATGCCGCTCAGGCTGTCCCCCTGATAAATTGGCACATCTAACAGTGAGCGAATATTTTGCGGTTTTAAAAAGGGGCCGGCTAATTCTTTGGTGGCCGGGTTGGTAAAGGCATCAGTAGCACGAATAATTTTACGCTGATCCAAGGCAGCAAAATAGCCTGGAAAGCTGAAGCGATCGATCAGTAACGGCTCTTCACTAAAGCCGTTATCTTTGTCCAGCAGCATTTCACAGCACATTAAATCTTCATCGGTAAAGCGCCATAGGCCAACCCGTTGGATATGAAGTGTATCTAAACAGGCTTGCAGTAATTGCTGCCGCGCATTGTTAACATCAAGTGTAGGGCTCTGTAACAGGGTAAGGAGTTGGTGTAGTCGGTCAGAAAATTCAGCTTGTATCACAGCGCTATTCTCCACAGCAGAGTCAGTCAATAAGAGTCAGTAAATGACAACAACAAAAAAGGACAGAGCACTAAACATGGCTGCAGTTCGTACTTTTTGCAACCCGGTTTATTAAATTGTTGTAGTTGGAGCGATCAAACATAACCTTAGATCTACTGGTTTAATTTTTTTACTAAAAATTTATATGGTAAGGCATCTGTATCACTGGCCAGTAACTCGTGATCCATAAAGCGGCAGAACGCCGGAATGTCCCGGGTAGTGGCTGGGTCGTCGGCGATTATTAATAAGGTTTCACCCTGCTGCATTTTTCGAAATTGCAGCCGTACCATCATTACCGGCTCTGGGCAGCGCAGGCCTAAGGCATCCAGGGTGTGATCTGCGCTGTTGAAAAAATCTTCCATCTGTACTCCGGTAAAAGATAAACTTAACGAGTAAGGTTACTTAGGCGAAAATTCCCGCTGTACTCGCCACAAGAGGGCTTCGGGCAATCCTGTCCCTCAGCCGTACGGCCCGGCTTTGCCGTACGCTGGCGTTCCATACGCCAGCTGTTGCCGCATTCGCTACGCTCGTGGGTCTGTGGCTGCGCCAGCGGGATTTGCGCCTCTATTTTTGCATCAATAAAAAAGGGCCGTAAAAACGGCCCTTATTCTATGCGATAGTGCTGCTTGCTGCCAGCTTATGGCCGCTCAAAAACAGTCGCTATGCCCTGACCTAAACCAATACACATGGTGGCCAGACCAAATTTACCGCCTTTATCTTCCATCACGTTGATTAAGGTGGTGCTGATGCGTGAACCCGAGCAGCCCAGTGGGTGACCCAGGGCAATAGCACCGCCGTTCAGGTTGACTTTCTGATCAGCCACTTCCATTAAGCCTAAATCTTTCATTACCGGCAAAGCCTGAGCAGCGAAGGCTTCGTTTAGCTCAGCGTAGTCAATATCAGCAATAGTGATACCGGCCGCTTTTAACGCTTTTTTCGATGCGGGTACCGGGCCATAACCCATAATAGAGGGGTCACAGCCTGCCACACCCATGCCACGCACATAAGCACGAATAGGTAAGCCTAAGGCCTTGGCTTTGTCTTCACTCATCACCAGCATGCCAGAGGCACCATCGGATAAGGCAGAAGAGGTACCGGCGGTCACTGTGCCATTAGCCGGGTCAAACACCGGGCGTAACTGACCTAAGGTGTCTACTGTGGTTTCCGGGCGGATCACTTCGTCGTAATCCATCAGCTTTAATACGCCATCGGCGTCGTGGCCTTCGGTAGGGATAATTTCATTTTTAAAACGACCTTGCTCACTGGCTTCCTGTGCTAAGCGGTGCGAGCGGGCACCAAACTCATCCTGTTGCGCTCGGCTGATGCCATGCAATTTACCCAGTAACTCGGCGGTTAAGCCCATCATGCCGGCGGCTTTGGCGATAGAGGTGGATAAACCCGGATGGAAATCGACACCATGATTCATTGGTACATGGCCCATGTGCTCCACGCCACCAATTAAATACACCTCACCCATACCCGTTTGAATGGCACGCACTGCATCATGCAGCGCTTGCATGGATGAGCCACAGAGGCGGTTTACTGTGACGGCGGGCACTGAGTGTGGAATACCGGCCAGCAGGGCCGCATTACGGGCAATATTAAAACCTTGCTCCAGTGTTTGCTGTACACAGCCCCAGATAATGTCATCAATATCGCTGGGGTTAAGTGCCGGGTTACGGGCTACCAGCGATGCCATGACATGAGCAGATAACTGCTCGGCACGGATATTACGGTACATGCCGGCTTTAGAGCGGCCCATAGGGGTACGAATACAATCTACAATTACGGCGTTTTTCATTATATTGCTCCTGCGCTTAAACCGGGAAGAAACGCTGGCCATTGGCGGCCATGGCGCGGGTTTGGTCTGTTACCTGATAAATTTCGCCTAAATGCGCGTATTTATCTGCCAGAGCGACAAAGTCAGCCAGGCCGAGGGTATCGACATAACGCAGCGGACCACCGCGGAATGGAGGGAAGCCCAGGCCATAAACCAAGCCCATATCGGCTTCGGCGGCACTGGCGACTATCCCTTCTTCCAGGCAGCGGATGGTTTCGTTTATCATCGGTACCATTACCCGGGCAATAATGTCCTCGGCACTGAACTCCTGTTTAGCTGCGGCTATGCCGGCTAACAGTTCCAGACTTGCCGCATCAATGTCTTTCTTCGGCTTACCCTTGGCATCTTTGCTGTAGGCATAAAAGCCCAGGCCGTTTTTCTGGCCATAGCGTTTGGCGTGATACATCGCGGCTACCGGATCTTTTTCCAGTTTTGCCATCCGGGTCGGGAAGCCTGCAGCCATCACATCAGTACAGTGATAAGCGGTATCTAAACCCACCACATCCAACAGGTAAGCCGGGCCCATAGGCCAGCCAAATTGCTTTTCCATCACCTTATCTACCTGAGCAAAGTCGGCACCATCCAAAACCAGTTTGCTAAAACCAGCAAAGTAGGGGAACAATACGCGGTTAACAAAGAAACCCGGGCAATCGTTTACTACGATGGGTGATTTGCCCATTCTGGCAGCATAAGCCACCACAGCGGCGACGGTTTGTTCACTGGTGTCTTTACCGCGGATCACTTCGACCAGTGGCATCCGGTGTACCGGATTAAAAAAGTGCATGCCGCAGAAGTTTTGCGGCCGACTCAGGTTTTCTGCCAGTGAATTAATCGAAATGGTGGAGGTGTTCGAGGTTAAAATAGCATCATCGCTAATTAAACCCTCTACTTCTTTTAACACTGCGCCTTTAATTTTCGGATTTTCAACGACCGCTTCAACCACGATATCTACGCCTTTAACGGTTTCGTTACTGAGGGTTGGTGTAATCGCGGCAATCACCTTGGCCATGCCCACGGCATCCAGTTTGTTGCGCTCTACCTGCTTCGCCAATAACTTAGTGGCTTCGCCCATGCCCAGCGCTAATGCCTGATCGGCAATGTCTTTCATCACAACCGGCACGCCTTTTAGCGCCGACTGATAAGCAATACCGCCACCCATAATGCCTGCACCCAGTACGGCGGCTTTATTAATGGCTTTAGTGGCGGTTTTTGCCGCTTTTTTGGCTTTGCTTTTTAATACCTGATCATTTAAAAACAACCCAACCTGCGCGGTGGCAGCATCGGTTTTGGCCAGCTTGGCAAAGCCAGCGTTTTCCAGTGCCACAGCACCGGCCCGCTCTAAATTAGCAGCCGCCTCAATGGTTTGCACTGCCACCATTGGCGCCGGGTAATGCTTGCCTGCTGTGGCAAACACCATGCCTTTGGCGGTATTAAAGCTCATGGTTTGTTCGGTTTTATTCAGCTTTAACGGCATCAATTTAACCTGGCGTTTTGCTTGCCAGTTCAGTTTGCCGGCAATGGCGTCTTCCAGCATGCTCAGTGCCGCCTGCTCCAGTTTGTCTGGTGCCACTACCGCATCAATTAAGCCTTCTTGCTGTGCCTGCGCGGCAGAGCGGTCTTTACCTGTGGTGATCCACTCCATCGCATTATCAGCACCAATAATGCGGGGTAAACGCACTGTGCCACCAAAACCCGGCATCAAGCCCAGCTTTACTTCAGGCAAACCAATGCGGGTACTGGTGTCAGCGACCCGGTAGTCACAGGCCAGTGTCCATTCACAGCCGCCGCCTAAAGCGAAACCTTTTATTGCTACTATGGTCGGAACAGGCAAGTCTTCACATAAATCAAACACATCAGAGGCTTGTTTGATCCACGGCACCAATTCCGCTTCTGGCCGTAAAAAGATCGGTAAGAACTCGGTAATATCGGCGCCGACAATAAAATTATCTTTGGCTGAGGCAAAGATAACGCCTTGCAGGCTAGGGTCTGCGTGCAGTATGGTGAGCGCAGCCTTACAATCAGACAGGGTTTGCTGATCAAACTTATTTACTGAGCCACTGGCGTTAAACGTAAACTGGGCAATACCAGGTTTAAGATAAGCAACGTGGATGTTGTTACTCTGGTAAATCATAAAACATGCTCCTTGGTCGCGTAGAGTATAGGTTAGTCGCAACTGGTACGATGAGGTGTTGCCACCAGTGTGTCGTGCTTTATAAAAAATTTCAACCGTTATTTAAACGTGCGTTTGAATCAGCCAACTGAGTATGCTGTTAACTATAGGTGCATTTTGTTTTTTTTGGGATGGTTTAACAGGAGTGATACGGTGAGAACCACAATAAGGCAGCTGGGTCGTTTTTTTATAGGAAGTCTTTTTTTCAGTGCCGCCTTACCACTAAATGCCAGTGAAACACGTGTTTCCGGTCAGGCGGAGACGACAGCATTTAGTGCCGAGCAGCGGCAGTTATTTCAGCAAGCTGAGCGGCAAGTGGGTTCGGCCAGTCAGGCAGAGGTGCAGCAATGGCTGGAACAACTTAGTGGTTATCCGTTGCAGCCCTATCTGGAGCAGCGTTGGTTATTACGCCGCTTATCAGCACACGCGGAAATAGAAGCATTTTTAGCAACGTATCAGGGTACACCGCTTGACTGGAGTTTGCGCCGGCCCTGGTTACAGCATTTAGCCGCACAGCAGCAGGGCAAGCGTTACCTGGCTAATTATCCGGGTTCGTTTGATGCTGAACTTGAGTGTTTGGCGCTGCGTTTTCAACTGGCCGAGGCCAGTGATAAAGCGCCGATCTGGCAGCAAACACAAGCACTTTGGACTGTAGGCAAATCGCAACCCAAGGCCTGTGATCCGTTATTTAGCGCCTGGCGAAATGCCGGGCAGCTCACTGATGAAATCGTGCTGCGCCGCATACAGCTGGCGGCTGAGGGCGGTCAGGCGGGCCTTATTCCTTACTTAAAAACGCTGTTACCCGCATCGCAACATTATCTGGCAGATATGTGGGCCAATGCCCGGCGTAATCCGGCTGCTATTGCTCAGACCCGCTTTTTTCCAATGAAACACATTGCCGAGCGGGATGTGTTGGCCTATGGCTTAAAGCGACTGGTGTGGCGTTTGCCTGATCAGGCCTTGAGTACCTGGCAGCGTTATGTGAATGATCCTTACTTTACCCCGGCCCAGCGTTTAGATGTGCAGCGGCAATTTGCTATTGCGCTGGCCAGTAAAGGGGATAGCCGGGCGTCGGACTGGCTGAGCACCCTGCCGCCAGAATTTTACGATAACAATCTAGCGCAATGGCAGGTGGGTTTTGCGCTTCGGCAGTTAGACTGGCCTCAGGTGCAGCAAGTGATCAATAGCTTTCCTGAAGAGTTACAGCGGGATGTGAACTGGCGCTACTGGCTGGCGCGGTCACTGCAAATGCAGGGGCAGGCCGAGCAAGCCGAAGCTATTTTTCAGGAAGTGGCTAAACGCCGGCACTTTTATGGTTTTATGGCTGCGGCCAGATTGGGGTTGCCGCCAAGTCTGGCGCACAACCCGGTCTCAGTCAGCGAACAACAACTCAGCCAACTGAAAGCCAACCCGGTGATTCAAAGGGCGCAGGAGTGGTTAGCACTGGGCCGTTTAACCGAAGCGCGGCGCGAGTGGAATCAGTTGCAGGATCTGTCTGATCAGGAGCAAAAACTGGCACTGGCCAGGCTGGCGCAGCAACTGGAATGGCATGAACGTGCCATCTTCTCCTTGGCGGATGTCGGCTACTGGGATGATGTAGAGTTACGTTTCCCGCTGGCCTTTGTTGAAGATATTCAGCGCTCCTCTGATAAAGCCAATATAGCAGCAGCCTGGGCCATGGCGATTGCCCGGCGTGAAAGCTCCTTTATGACCGATGCCAATTCCCCGGTCGGCGCTCGCGGCCTGATGCAAATTATGCCAACCACTGCAAACTATATTGCAAGGCAGCCGGTGACGGTGCGCCAGCTATACAACCCGGTCACCAATATTGACTATGGTACCGATTATCTGAATTATTTAATGCGCCGCAATGATGGCAATCTTATTACGGCGACGGCCGCTTATAACGCTGGTTTTAGCCGGGTACGGCAATGGATACCGCGCGATCATGCCTTGCCGGTCGATGTCTGGATTGAAACCATCCCTTTTCGGGAAACGCGCGAATATGTTAAAGCCGTGATGGCGTATTACCAGATTTACAATATTCGTATGAATATTGCTGAGGATGTGTTTAGTCCATTAATCACTATGCAGATTGGGGTGGTGGTGGAATAATGCTATGATTTAATACACAGATTAGTATCAACGCCAAGGGTCTTTATGTCGGCAAGTTATCATCTACACTATCAGGCGCACATTGCCACCTTACAACAACGCTGTCGAGAAGTGCTGTTGCGCGAAAATCTGGATGCTTTGGTTATCCACTCCGGTCAGGCTAAGCGCAAGTTTCTGGATGACATGGATTATCCGTTTAAGGCTAACCCGTTATTTAAAGCCTGGTTGCCGGTAGTGGATAACCCGCATTGCTGGTTGTTAGTAGATGGAGTAAATAAACCTAAGCTGATTTTTTACCGGCCAAAAGACTTCTGGCATAAGGTGCCCGATGTCCCTGCAGATTTCTGGGCAGAGTATTTTGATATCCAGCTACTGGAAAAAGCCAATCAGGTAGAAGCCTTACTGCCTTATGACAAAGGGCGGCTGGCCTATTTAGGTGAATATCTTGAAGTGGCGCGGGCGTTAGGCTTTACCGAGATAAATCCCGAGCCGGTTATTAGCTATCTGCACTACTATCGTGCTTACAAAACTGACTATGAACTGGCTTGTATGCGCCAGGCCAACAAGCTGGCAGTGGCCGGTCATAACGCAGCCCGTCAGGCCTTTTATGCCAAAGGCAGTGAATTTGATATTCAGCAGGCCTACCTGGCTGCCGTGGGGCAAACCGAAAACGAAGTGCCTTATGGCAATATTATCGCGCTGAATGAACATGCCGCCATTTTGCACTACACCGCTTTAGGGCGCACTAAACCACTGCAGCACCATTCATTTTTAATTGATGCCGGTGCTGAGTGTAATGGTTATGCAGCGGATATCACCCGCACCTATAGCTTTGATAGTCATAACGAGTTTGCCCAGCTTATCACTGCTGTGAATAGAGTGCATTTGCAGTTAGTGGATATGCTCAAGCCGGGTATCAAATACAGTGATATTCATCTTCAAGCGCACCAGTTATTGGCGCAAGTATTACTGGACTTTAATTTTGCTACCGGGTCGGTTGAAAGCTTAATCGCAGGCGATATTTGCCGCACGTTCTTCCCGCACGGTATTGGTCATCATCTGGGCTTGCAGGTGCATGATGTCGGCGGTTTTATGGCCGATGAACGTGGTACCCATGTTGCTCCACCAGAGCAGCACCCATTTTTGCGTTGTACCCGGTTAATTGAGCCTGGCATGGTGTTTACTATTGAACCCGGTTTATACTTTATTGACAGCCTGCTGGCGGATTTAAAGCAAACCAATGAAGCTAAAGCAGTAAACTGGGACAAAATAGCGGCTTTTAGTCAATTCGGTGGCATTCGCATCGAAGATAACATCATTGTGCATCGTGAGCGTAATGAGAATATGACGCGCGAGCTGCAACTGCCTTAAGCCGGCCTTTGCGACAAGGACCTTATGCAATACCGCTCTATTATCCGGATCCTGGGGATGCTGATCGGCATCTTCAGCATCACAATGTTGCCACCCGCGCTGGTTGCTTTCTGGTATAAAGACGGCGCCGGCTTGCCTTTTGTATTGTCCTTTATATTGTGTGTGTTTATTGGTTTTACAATCTGGTATCCGAACCGGCAGCAGCGTTCAGAGTTAAAAGTGCGTGATGGCTTTTTGATTGTGGTGTTGTTCTGGACGGTATTAGGTGCGGTGGGTGGCATGCCCTTTTTACTGGCTGACAATCCCGCAATGAGCACCGCTGATGCCATGTTTGAAGCCTTTTCCGGTCTAACTACCACTGGCGCGACAGTACTGACCGGCATAGAGTTTCTACCTAAGGCGATTTTGTACTACCGCCAGCAGCTGCAGTGGCTGGGCGGTATGGGTATCATAGTACTGGCTGTTGCTATCCTGCCCTTACTTGGGGTAGGGGGTATGCAGCTGTACCGTGCAGAAACTCCCGGGCCGGTTAAAGATAATAAAATGACGCCGCGCATTGCCGATACGGCTAAACACTTATGGTATATCTATCTGGCGTTGACTATCGCCTGCGCCCTGGCCTTTTATCTAGCGGGTATGTCTGTTTTTGATGCTATCTGTCATGCCTTTTCGACAGTGGCTATTGGCGGTTTCTCAACCTATGATGCCAGCATGGGCCATTTTGACAGTGGTCTGATTAATATGATTTGCGTGGTGTTTTTACTGATAAGCGCCGTGAATTTTCCACTGCACTTTGCTGCAGTGCGCGGCAAAAGCGTCGGCACTTATTTGCGTGACCCTGAATTTAAAACCTTTATTGGTATCCAGGCAGCATTGATGCTGATTTGTTTTGTGGTGCTGTTATATAGCAATGTATATGGCAGCTCGGTTGATGCGGCGAACCACGCCGTCTTTCAGGCGGTGTCTATTTCGACTACCGCAGGTTTTACCACCGATGGCTTTTCGACCTGGCCGCTGTTTTTACCCATTTTGCTTATTTTTTCCAGCTTTATTGGTGGCTGCGCCGGTTCGACCGGTGGCGGCATGAAGGTAGTGCGGGTATTACTGTTGTTTTTACAAGGTGCGCGTGAGTTAAAACGGCTGGTGCATCCGCGGGCCATTTACAGTATTAAGCTGGGGCGCCGCGCGGTAGAAGATCGTATAGTGCAGGCAGTATGGGGCTTTTTTGCCGCTTATGCTTTGGTATTTGTGGTGATTATGCTGCTGCTAATTTTAACCGGTCTGGATAACATTACCGCCTTTACTGCGACGGCTGCCTGTTTAAATAACCTGGGACCGGGTTTGGGCGAAGTGGCCGCGCACTTTGGTGCTATCCCTGACGCCAGTAAGTGGATTTTGCTGGTGGCTATGGTGTTTGGCCGGCTGGAAATCTTTACCTTACTGGTGCTGTTTACCCCGGCTTTCTGGCGTGATTAAGCGGTGACATTAAACCGCGAGATTGAACGCTGCCATTAATGGCGCGCTATTAAATAAAAATGGCGCTCACCTGAAACAGCTTTTCTACTTCAATGATGTGCTTTTTATCTACCATAAATAAAATGACGTGGTCATTACTCTCAATGACTGTGCTGTCGTGCGCGATTAACACCTCATCGCCACGGACTATGGCACCAATGGTGGTACCCGGTGGCAGTTTGATCTGACCGATGGCATTGCCTACTACCTTGCTGGTGCTGCTATCACCATGGGCAATCGCTTCTATGGCTTCAGCCGCACCACGGCGCAAAGAGTACACATTGACAATATCGCCGCGCCGGATGTGGGTTAATAGTGCTGATATGGTAGCCTGCTGGGGGGATATCGCAATATCCACCTCACCACCTTGCAGTAAATCCACATAGGCACCACGTTTAATCAGCACCATGGTTTTTTGCGCACCCATGCGTTTGGCCAGCATGGCCGACATAATGTTGGCTTCATCGTCATTGGTTACCGCGATAAATACATCGACCTGCTCGATATTTTCTTCTTCCAGCAATTCAGGATCCGAGGCATCACCGACATAGACTACGGTATTATCCAGGCCGCTGGATAAAAACTCGGCCCGCTCTTTACTGCGTTCGATTAATTTAACGTTGTGGGTTTTTTCCAAGGCTTTTGCCAAACCAAAACCGACATTGCCGCCACCGGCAATCATGATGCGCCGGTAGCTACGCTCTAACTTTTGCAGCTCGCTCATTACCGCCCGGATATGTTTGGTGGCCGCGACAAAAAACACTTCATCATCGGCTTCAATAATGGTGGTGCCAAGCGGTTTAATGGCATTGCCGCGGCGGTAAATAGCTGCTACCCGGGTTTCAATGTGTGGCATATGCTCTTTTAAAGCTGATAAGGCATGGCCGACTAACAAACCGCCATAGTAGGCTTTTACAGCGACCAGACTAACGGCACCGCCAGCAAATTCTACGACCTGCAGCGCACCAGGATAATCAATTAAGCGCCGAATATAGTTGGTTACCAGCGCCTCTGGCGCTATAAAGTGGTCAACCGGCATATCATCTTTATGAAATAGCTGATCGCGGTACTTCAGGTATTGATTGGTGCGAATGCGCGCAATCTTCAGCGGGGTATTAAACATACTGTAAGCGACCTGACAGGCCACGATATTCACTTCGTCGCTATTGGTAACCGCTACCAGCATATCGGCATCTTCAGCACCCGATTTTCTCAACACATCGGGATGCGAACCATGGCCATGTACCACCTGTAAATCAAATTTATCCTGCAAAGCCCTTAATTTATCAAGGTTAGTATCAACCAGCGTAATATCATTTTGTTCCCCAACCAGGTTTTCAGCCAGGGTGGCCCCCACCTGGCCAGCGCCCAGGATAATTATTTTCATAGCTGACTGTCCTTTTCCAGCAGTGCATAAAAGAAACCATCCATATCCTGCTCTCCCGGTAAAATTTGCCAACTGCTTGAGTGTACATCACTCTTTAAAATTGTCAGGTGTTCAGGTAACGCGGCCAGCCGTGCATCAGTATGTTGCTGTAAAAAAGTGGTAATCTGTTCGTCGTTTTCCGCTGCTAACACACTGCAGGTGGCATAAAGTAATTTCCCGCCCGGCGCCAGTAAGGCCCAGCATTGTTGCAAAATCCGTTGTTGCAGCTCGGCCAGAGCGGCAATGTCGGCTTTTTTTCTGAGCCAGCGAATGTCCGGGTGGCGACGGATAACGCCTGTGGCCGAGCAGGGCACATCCAGTAAAATACGGTCGAATAACTGACCTTGCCACCACAGCGTTGGTTCAGCGGCATCGCCAGCAATAACACGGGCTGTAAGACCCAGTCGTGCCAGATTATCATGCACCCGTTCTAAGCGTTTTGGTTCTTTATCCAAAGCCGTTAGCAGCGCTTGCGGTGCCAGCTCCAGGATGTGGCAGGTTTTACCACCTGGTGCGCAGCAAGCATCCAGAATATGTAGGCTATCATTGACATTGAGCAGCAAAGCAGCGTGCTGAGCTGCGGCATCTTGTACCGAGAACCAGCCTTGATGGTACCCCGGCAGCGTGGTGACATCCTGCGCTTGCGTCAGTTTAATCGCCGCCGGTAGATACGAAAGTGGTTGGCTAAAAGAAATCTGTGCCTGCTCTAAAGCTGCGGCATAGTCGGCAGGGGCGATTTTTGAAACATTCACTCTGAGCCATAATGGTGCTTTTTGCTGGTTAGCTTGCAGGATCTGTGGCCACTGTGTTGGGTAGGTTTGCTGCAGTTGGCTGATAAGCCAACCCGGGTGGTTATATTGTACAGCTGCTGCTGCACTGGCAAAATCAAACAGCTGGGGCTGACGCTGCACATTGCGCAGCACAGCATTAATTAGTTTAGTTAGCGATTGACCTTTTAACTCGCGCGCCGCTTCAACTGTTTCGCTAATAGCCGCATGGTCAGGTATACGCATAAATTTAAGCTGATAAATGCCGACATAAAGCAAAAACTGTAATGGCCGTAATTGCTTTATCAGTGGCTTAGCCATTAACTGACTACATACCGCTTCCAGTTGTGGCAGGGTGCGCATCACACCAAAGCAGATTTCCTGCAATAGCGCTTTGTCGGCGGGGTTATCCAGCGAGGCCTGCGCTTTGGGTAAGGCTTCAGATAACGACATCCCCTGATCGATAACATCAAAGCAGCAACGTGCTGCTAGTACCCTCACATTACGGCTCATGCCTGTTGACCAAGAGTCACGCCGGGAGCTAACCATTCAGCGCGACCATTTAAAAAATCAGCGGCGCTCATGGCTTTTTTGCCTGGCGGTTGTAGTTGGGTGATCAGTAACACGCCCTCGGCACAAGCAATGCCGATGCCTTGCTTAGAGGCGGACACAACAGTACCCGCTGTAGTCTTTGACGTTTCTGTCAGGGCGTGGGCCTGCCATACTTTAACGCTGCCTTGTGGCAAATGCATATAACTGACCGGCCAGGGATTAAAAGCCCGAATTTCACGTACCAGCGCTATGGCAGGCTTGTTAAAGTCGAGCAGCCCTTCATCTTTATGCAGCTTTTCGGCGTAATTGGCCAGCTGTTCATCCTGCGGCACCGCCTGTTGCTGCAACGCTGCTAAGTCAGACAAGGCACTAAGCAGCGCCTGCGGCCCCAGCTCAGCTAATTTTGCATAGAGTGACGCGCTGGTGTCATCCGCTGTAATCGGGCAGCTGACACTATTTAACATAGCGCCGGTATCCAGCCCAGCATCCATTTGCATAATGGTAATGCCGGTGTGGTCATCACCTGCCCAAATCGCACGCTGAATCGGTGCAGCACCACGCCAGCGCGGCAGCAAAGAGCCGTGCACGTTAATGCAGCCGAGGCGGGGGCTGTCCAATACCGCTTGCGGTAAAATTAAACCATAGGCGACCACAATCATCAGATCAGCATTAAGTTCGGCTAATTGTTGTTGTGCGGCGGCCTTTTTTAAGGATTTGGGCTGGTATAGCGGCAGTTGATGCTGCATTGCCAGTTGTTTTACCGCACTAGGTTGTAGCTGCTGGCCTCGACCAGCCGGCCGGTCGGGTTGGGTGTAAACGGCAATCACCTGATGTCCGGCAGCAATTAGCGCGTCTAAGTGGCGCGCCGCGAAATCGGGCGTGCCGGCAAAAATAATTTTTAAAGGAGAGGTCACTGTTATTCCTGCTCAGAGCGCATGGCGCTGCGCCATTTTGGCTTCTTTTTCCAGTTTTTTACGAATGCGATCGCGTTTTAATGGCGACAGGTAATCAATAAATAACTTGCCTTCAAGATGATCCAGCTCATGTTGCAGGCAAATGGCTAACAAACCATCGGCGTTTAGCTCAAACCATTGACCGCTTTTATCCTGGGCTTTGATGGTAATAAATTCTGCCCGATCAATTTTGGCGTAGTTTTGAGGCACGGATAAACAGCCTTCTTCGTAGCTGGTACCACCATCTCGCGCAATGATTTGCGGGTTAATAAATACCTTAGGCTGGTTGCGATCTTCAGATAAATCAATAACAACCACGCGCTTATGTACATTAACTTGAGTGGCTGCCAAACCAATGCCATTTTCGGCGTACATGGTCTCCAGCATATCGTCGACTAGCTGACAAATTTCAGGGGATACACTGTCAACGGCTTTAGCAACAGTGCGTAATCTTTCATCTGGGAAATGTAATACTTGTAAAACGGCCATAGTTCCTACAAAAATATGCTTTATTTTAACTGTTGTGGTATGTTTTAATTTTAGCCATTAATCTGCTGTATTAACAGCTTAGTGTGCAATAATTACAACAAGAATCAGTTCAAGGATGCAGGCATGCTGAAAAACATTGCAATTTCCGTGGTAGCTCTCGTTTGTTGGTTTTCTTCTGGCGTCCTAGCTGATGTGTTGAAAATCCGCTCTGATGCGCCAGCTAGTTATGTAGTAAAGCAAGGTGATACGCTGTGGGACATCTCTGCACTCTATTTGAATGAGCCTTGGTTGTGGCCACAATTATGGCAAATGAACCCGCAGGTCGATAACCCACACTTGATTTACCCGGGTGACGTTCTGACACTGACCTTTGACAGTCAGGGCCGGCCTCGTTTAGCGGTAAATGATCAGGTTCGTCGCTTGACGCCTACAACCCGCAAAATCATGAAGAGCACTGATGCAGTCAGTACCTTGCCGCTAAGTATGATTCGGCCGTTCCTGACCTTTGAGCAAGCGCTATCTGAAGAGCAAATAGCTGCTATGCCATATGTACTCGGTTCTAATACTCCCACTAAAATGGCAGCGGAAACGCATACCTTATACGTCAAAGGCGTACTTCAATCTGGCACCTCTTATGGTGTGTACCGGAAAGGTAAACCCTATGTAGACCCACAAACTGGGTCTGTGCTGGGTTATGAAACCAATTTAATCGCTACTGCCCGTGCATTCAGAGCTGGTCGCGATGCGACTGACAGCAATCCTATTGAACCCGCTTCTTTGCACGTATTAAGTGTAAAACGTGAGATTGTGCAGGGTGATAGAGTGATGCCTGCGCTGGAGGGGCAGTCGTTACCGGCATTCTTTGTGATGACTCGACCAGAACATGATGTTAATGGCTTGATTATAGACACCCCCTCGAATCTACGTGAATTCTCTAAAATGGACATAGTGGTGCTTAACCGCGGTTTAATCCATGATTTAAAAGCGGGCCATATGCTGGGGATTTATCGTAACTCGCCGACAGTGGTGGACGGTCGTAATGGCCCGGTTTATCTGGAAGATGCCAGTAAATTAGAGAAAATGACGCGTCGTTTAGGCAGCAATGCTATTGAAATGCCACGCGAAAAGGTAGGTGAATTGATGGTGTTTAAAGTTTCTGAACGTGTAAGCTTTGCTATTGTCACCAAAACTCAACGTCCCATTCGTGTTGGAGATGTTATCGCCAACCTGTAACTAAGATGAGGCCTGTTCATGGATGAACTGCGGCATTGGCTGGCGCTGGCAACGGTACATGGTCTGGATGGCCAGCGCTTTGATCGCTTAGCAGAACACTACAGTGTGCAACAGCTGGCTACTGCCAAAGCCAGTACCTTGAATCATCTGGGCTTTACCCCGCGCCAAATTGACATTCTTACCAGCCAGTCTGCTGCTTTAATTGAATCGGCGCTGCGCTGGCGCGATCAAGCCAGCCATCATCATCTGATTTATTATCAGCACCCGCAATATCCCCCATTGCTAAAACAAACCAAACAACCGCCGCTGTTATTATTTGTCAAAGGCGATCCGGCAGTACTGGCTCAACCGCAACTGGCTATGGTCGGTAGCCGGCAGCCAACCCCTACCGGCAGGCGGGTGGCACATGATTTTGCAGCTGAGTTAACTCAGCAAGGTTATGTGATTACCAGTGGAATGGCGCGTGGCATTGACAGTGAAAGCCACAAAGGAGCCTTGCATGCCGGCGGCCTGACCATAGCTGTGCTGGGCCACGGCTTGCGACAGATATATCCCACCAGCAACACTGCGTTGGCGCAACAGATCAGCGAGCAAGGGGCCTTAGTGTCGGAGTATTTTCCGGATGTTGCCGTCAGATCGGAATTTTTTCCGCAGCGTAACAGAATAGTGGTGGGCTTGAGTCTGGCCACGGTTGTGGTAGAAGCCGGGCTTAAAAGTGGCACTCTTATCAGTGCCAATCTTGCGGCCGACTATAGCCGGGATGTATTTGCGGTGCCGGGGTCGGTGTACAGTACCCAGTCAGCCGGTTGTCACTTATTAATTCAGCAAGGGGCTAAATTAGTGACTTGCGTGGCCGATATATTAGAAGAGCAGCATTTTTTTCCGGCAAATGGCCAGAAGCGGGCGCAACAAGATGAAAAAAATAGCCAATTTGACTTGTTTACCCAGCTGTTGTTGGCTAACGTAGGAGATGACGCTTTGGCGATTGATCAAATCGCTGAGCGCGCTCAGATGTCAGTTACAGACGTATCCATTGCCTTACTCGAGCTGGAAATAGCCGGTGAGGTGGCAGCAGTTCCCGGTGGTTTCATTAGAGTGAGGAGTGCCTGAGTATGTTTGATATCCTCGTGTATCTGTTCGAAAACTACATTCATAACGAAGCTGATATCTATGTAAACCATGCAGACTTAACCAAAGAATTAAGTCGGGCTGGCTTTCATGATGATGATATTTTTAAAGCATTAAAATGGCTGGATAGTTTGTCGGCATTACAACAAAGCCATATCAAGCCCTACTTAACTAAAGTAACAACCAATGCCCTGCGCATTTATACTGCCGAAGAGCAGCGTAAAATAGATGCTGCAGATCAGGGCTTTTTAATGTTTTTAGAGCAAATAAATGTGCTCGATGCGCAAACCCGTGAAATGGTGATTGACCGGGTGATGGACCTAGATGGCAACAGCATTAGCCTGGAAGATTTAAAATGGGTGGTGCTGATGGTGCTGTTTAATGTGCCTGGTCGGGAATCCGCCTATGCGCAGATGGAAGATTTAATTTTTGAGGAACCAGAGGGGCCGCTGCATTAAGCGGCCCTCGCTGTTATGAGTGATCATTCTCCGTTGTTCAAGCTGCCGCAGCATGCTGAACCTTGCCCGTTGTGCCACAACCCATTAATGATTAAATCCGGCAAAAACGGCCCTTTTCTCAGCTGTAGTGCTTATCCGGATTGTCATTATATAAAAGCGCTGCATCAGCATGACAATACAGTGGTGAAGTTGCTGCCTGATCAAGCTTGTCCGTTATGTCAGTCCGAGCTTGCGGTTAAGAATGGCCGCTATGGCATGTTTATCGGCTGTACTAATTATCCGGCTTGTCACTTTGTGGTACATGAGCAGGATGACGAACCCGCCGCGGAGCGCATCGCATGCCCAAAGTGCCGGGCAGGCCATTTAACTGAGCGGGTCAATAAGTTTGGTAAGCATTTTTGGGGGTGTGATCAGTACCCAAAATGTAAGTTTTTACTGAACGACACACCTGTCAGGGGCAGCTGTATCTGTTGTGGTTTCACTCTTTTGCTGCAAAAAAAGCTGGGGGTGTATTGTGCGGATAAAAAATGTGGTGAAAAACAGCCGGCAGACTGAACTGCCGGTTGACGCTTTAGTTCAAGCGCTGCGCCATTTGTGTCAGCTCAGGAAAGGCAGACTCAGGCAGCAGTGCTATTAATTGCAGAAAACGTTGCTTAAGCTGGGCGGTATCAGCTGCTGATACATTGATATGCCCCATCTTGCGGCCAGCGCGCTTAGTTTTACCGTACCAGTGCAAATGCAGTCCCGGCAGCGCCAGAATTGGCTGAGGCACAGTGTCTTCACCCAGAATATTCACCATCAGGCTGGGGCGAACCAAGGCGGTGCTGCCAAGCGGCAAACCACAGACTGCGCGTAAGTGCTGCTCAAACTGACAGACATCGGCTCCTTGTTGTGTCCAATGGCCGGAGTTGTGCACTCTGGGTGCTATTTCGTTAACCAACAACTGACCATCGACTTCAAAAAACTCAATGGCTAACACACCAACATAATTAAGTTGATTGGCTACGGCACTAAACATCTGTTGTGCTTGTTGCTGCAATGATTCGTTGCCGGCAACGGCCAACGACACGCTGAGTACGCCATTGACATGATGATTTTCGGTCACTGGGTAAACCTGCAGCTGGCCCTTCGCATTGCGGGCGCCAATCAAGGAGAGTTCGCGCTGAAACGGAATAAATTGCTCTGCTACTATAGCTTGCTGCTGGTCCGTAGCTAAAAATGCGGCAATATCCTGCCACAATGCTGCAGCCTGTTCGGGCTGCTTTAGCCGCCACTGCCCTTTACCGTCATAACCGGCCAGCGCGCTTTTAAACACTAAAGGTAAGCCAAGTTGCTGGATCGCCTGTTTAAAATCGGCTTCGTTATTGACGATATGATAGGCCGCTGAGCGCACACCAGCACTGTCCAATAATTGCTTTTCCAATCGGCGATCACCACCGGCTTTTATGGCCGTTTCACCGGGGAAAAACTTGCCGCTGGCCTGACATAGAGCCAGTACCGGCAAAGGAATATGCTCAAATTCGGCCGTGACGACATCGGCGTCAGCGATGGCTTTTGTCAGGCCAGTACCCAGCTGTTGCTGGGTCAGCGGATGGACAATAGCATCGCTATTGACGTCATAAGCACTGATACTGATATTTAACGGTGCCCCGGCTAATGACATCATGCGGGCCAGTTGGCCGGCGCCCAGTACTAAAACTTTCATACGATTCCCTTTATAAGGCCAGTTGAGAGGGATCAGGCTGGCTGAGGACGCTATCGGTTTGCGCCTGACGAAAGGCATCCACTTTACTCAGTAACTCGGCATTATGGGTGGCCAGAATTTGTGTCGCCAGCAACCCGGCGTTAGCTGCGCCAGCCTCACCTATCGCCAGGGTGCCCACTGCAACGCCCTTAGGCATTTGCACTATAGACAGCAGAGAATCCAGACCCTTCAGGGCTTTAGATTGCACCGGCACCCCTAACACCGGCAAGCTGGTAAAGGCCGCTGCCATACCTGGTAAATGTGCTGCACCACCGGCACCGGCAATTATCACTTTTAAGCCCCGGCTAGCGGCAGTGCTGGCGTAATCTGCCAATAGTTGAGGCGTGCGATGGGCGGAAACCACCTTGGTTTCATATTGAATACCAAAACGGTCAAGCATATCTGCTGCATGCTTCATGGTAGGCCAATCAGATGTTGAACCCATGATAATCCCAACCTGCATAGTGGTTTCCTTGTGTACTTGATGAAGTCTGTTGACGAAAGCGCTATTATACCGCCCATAAGGCTTTGAATAAAATCTTTAGTCGTTAGACAACAGCATAAGTGCAGGAAATAAACAGTGGCAACGATAGAAACGGCAGTGGAGCAACTGAAATCAGGCGAGGTTATTGCCTATCCAACCGAGGCGGTATATGGCCTTGGTTGTGATCCTGACAACGAGCAGGCTGTGCTAGCTTTACTGGCCATTAAACAGCGGCCGGTTGAAAAAGGCCTTATTTTGGTTGCGGCTACTTATTCGCAGTTATTGCCATATGTTGATGATAAAGCCATCCCCTTGGAAAAACGCTATCAGATATTTTCTAGTTGGCCTGGCCATGTTAGTTGGGTATTACCGGCCAGCAAAACGGCACCGAAATGGATTACCGGTCAGTTTGACACTATAGCGGTTCGGGTTAGCGCTCACCCTGTAGTACAACAGTTGTGCCAGGCTTATGGCAAAGCCATAGTATCCACCAGCGCTAATCTGGCTGGCGAGCCGGCTATTACTGACTATCAGCGATTACTGGCCAGCATAGGCTTAAAAGTGGCGGCTGTAGTAGATGGCGCGCTGGGCGGCGCGGCCCAACCCAGCCAAATCCGCGATGCGTTAAGCGGTCAGTTGGTAAGGAGTTAACATGGCGCAGAATCACAGTGAGCAGCTACAGCAGGTACAACAGTTTTTAACGGCCTTACAGGATAAGATATGTCAGGCCTTGCAGCAGGCCGATGGCAAAGGCCAATTTATTGAAGATAGCTGGCAGCGGCCGGAGGGCGGTGGTGGTCGCAGTCGGGTTCTGACCAATGGTGCCGTGTTTGAGCAGGCAGGCGTAAATTATTCGCATGTGTTTGGCGCGCAAATGCCGGCCTCGGCTACGGCGCATCGCCCGGAACTGGCTGGTCGCAGCTTTCATGCCTGTGGTGTGTCTTTGGTGTTGCATCCGCATAATCCGCATTTGCCCACGAGCCATGCCAATGTGCGGTTTTTTATTGCCGAAAAAGACGGCGAAGCGCCCGTATGGTGGTTTGGCGGCGGTTTTGACTTAACACCTTATTATCCTTACGAAGAAGATGTTGTGCACTGGCATCAAACCGCCAAGACAGCCATAGATCCTTTTGGTAGTGATTATTACCCGGCCTATAAAAAATGGTGTGATGATTATTTCTACTTAAAGCACCGTGGCGAAACCCGCGGCGTCGGCGGGCTGTTTTTTGATGACTTAAATGCACCGGGCTTTGAGCAAAGCTTTGCTTTAATGCGCGCGGTTGGGGAGGCGTTTTTGCCGGCCTATTTGCCGTTAGTGCAAAAACGCAAAGATACCCCTTTTACTGAGCAGCAGCGCCAGTTCCAGCTATACCGCCGTGGTCGTTATGTCGAATTTAACCTGGTCTACGACAGAGGCACCTTATTTGGCCTGCAAAGTGGTGGTCGTACTGAGTCGATATTAATGTCGATGCCGCCTTTAGTGCGTTGGCAGTATGGCTATCAGCCCGAGCCAGGCAGTGGCGAGGCACTGCTCTATAATCGTTATTTGAAGCCCCAGGATTGGTTAAAGCTCAAGAGTTAATTCTATCAACCGCCAGCTAGCACATGGTGAAATACTGTATTTATCAGTATCAGTAAGTTGTGTATGCAAGCAGCTAAAATCCATATTTCCTTTTAGCTGCTGCTTTTGCAGCATTAGTAGCCTTGAGTAAACTGTAGTGCATATCACCCTTCACAAAATAAATGTCACACTTTTCCAGCAAAACCACGTCTTATTACAAAACAATGGAGCAAAAGTGACTTGAAAGGATTTACTGAAAAAGTTGTCCATGATGTTGTAAAAGATGCTCAACAAGGACAGCTGCATGCTCTAAAGCAACTCTATCAGGACTATGGAACAGCCGTTTTGCGGCTGGTTAGTGGCATTTTGGGGTCTGTTGAAGAAGGACGTGATCTTACTCAGGAGATATTTATTAAAGTCTTCGGAAAGTTACCGGAATTACGTCAAATTGACGCTTTTCCCAGTTGGCTAAAGCAACTCAGTGTGAGGATGGCTATTGATCAACTAAGAAAGCGAGTTAGTTTTGTGCATGAAGCGCTGGAAGACGTTATTGAAACAGAACCTGACTGGATGCAGGCGACCGATAGGCTTTGTCAGTTGGATGATATTGACCGAGTTATGTGCAACTTGTCGGAGGTTGAACGTGCATTGGTTTGGTTGTATGTAGTAGAAGGTTATACCCATGAAGAGTTAGCAACAATGTTGGAATGCTCTGAAGCTGCCGTTAGGCAGAGATATCGGCGGGCAACGGTTAAGCTGAAAAGTACATTATACAGGCAGGTTAAAGATGAATAGTGAAGACCAGTATAAGCAGCAACTGGCGAAAAGATTAACGGAAGCAAATTGCCCGATAGCAGATCAAGAGCTATGGCGAACTATTGAAAACCGCATTCTTCAGCGGCCGCAACGAAAAACCTGGTACTGGTATGGCATTGCAGCCAGTTTTTTCGCCGTTACATTTTTGCTCTATGTACCATCTGGCTCGGAGTCATCAGCTGATAAAATAGTCTTTTCCGCTGAGCTTTATGTCTTCGATGTTGCATTGCAACAAGCCTATCTGACGGATCCTAATTCTGTGGAAACGGTTCGTTTACTGGAACAAAGGAAATATTTGGAATCACAGCAGCTGGGGAGTTATGAGCTATGAACAAATTTTTATTAACACTGTTATTTGTCCAGTCATTGGCATGGGCGTCAGCCGCTACTGAAATTGATCATGAAAAGCGAGTAGATGTTCTGCATGAAATCCGCAAAGCGTTGATAACGGCAAACGTTACTGCGCAAGACGCGCCGTTCATGATTGAAGAGCCGGCCAGAAGTTTTTACCACTTTGGTGCGGTGTTAGACCAGGATTTCAAAGTGGTGGCACTAACACCGGGTTCCGATGCAGCTAAAGCAGACGTCAGAGTAGGTGACATGATCAAAGCGATTAATCACCAAGAAGTGAATATAAGCAGTTTGGCAGATATTCTGGCACAAATGAATGATCTGCAAGAAGGCGCGACTCTGGCAATTGAATTACAACGTGACAATAAACTGAAAACCGTGGAAAGCTCGGTAACAAGAAAAACGTTACCTGCATGGCGTTTGGAGTTAGTGGAAAACCTTGAGCATGTATCTGATGTACCGTTAACATCGGGCTGTGGTTTTGTATCGGTGTTTTACAATCCGCCAATAAGCATACACCGTCATCCTGTGATGATTAATGAAATAAAGGATATCAGCTTTAAAGGGAAATTTAGGGAAACAATTAGAGAGCAGGTATTTAGATTACCTGCAGGCGAAATTGAGATAGAAGTACAAGAACTGATCAGAGCAGATGCACTTAGGCGCAATAGAGGTGATTCACTATTCCGTCGACATAATTCAATCAAAACCATTACTCTTGTTGTAGAGCCTGACAAAGTTTATCACCTTGCCGCAGAGTATTTTTCCGATCGCCGTGAGCGAGACGATTCAAACGAATATTGGCAACCTATCGTTTGGAAAACGACAGAGCGCTCTTGCCAATAGTGATTGCAAGGCCTGCAGCATAGTAAACACTATTTATGGCCATGCAGGCATGCAAAACGTTTGGCCATATAATGCTGTTGCTATGAATTAATCATATGGCTCGCCAGTTGCCCTATCGACTGGCGAATGCCATCGCGAAGTAGCTTATCGTCAACCACTTCATCCAGTGCTTTATCCATACAATACATCCATTGGTTACGCAGCTTTTCGTTCACCTGAAAAGGCAGGTGGCGGGCGCGCAGTCGAGGGTGGCCATACTTCTGTTCAAATAAAGCCGGGCCACCCAGCCAACCCGATAAAAACTCAAAAAACTTCTGGCGAATGGCATCTAATGGCAAGGGGTGAATGGCATACAGCTCGGCGGCTTGTGGATCGCTGGCCATAATGTCATAAAAGCGATTGGCCAGTTGCCGCACCGTGGTCTCGCCACCCATTAATTCATAAGGTGTGTGTTGTGGCGTAGGGTGTGGCTTGCTATTTGCTGTGGTTTTATTAACAATCAGCTGTACTAACTTCTTGATGGACATCAGTTGTGGACCGTTATGCTGTATTTGGAAATCCGATAGGCCAGTCAAAGTCGCCTTTTATTCATAGCCAGTTTGCGTTGCAGTGCGCGCAGCAAATGCAATATGAGGCTATTCTAGCACCGGTAGCGGGCTTTGCCGACAGCTGGCGAGACTTTGTTGCCGCTGGCGGCAAAGGCGGCAATGTCACTGTGCCCTTTAAAGAGCAAGCATATCAGCTGGCTGAGGTATTATCGGCGCGGGCACAACAAGCCGGGGCGGTAAATACGCTTTACCTTAATCATGCCGGGCAGTTATGTGGTGATAACACTGACGGTATTGGCCTGGTGGCCGATCTGACACGTTTAGGCGTGAACTTAGCAGGCTGCACAGTGTTACTGCTGGGAGCCGGTGGCGCCAGTCGCGGTGCTATTGGACCCTTACTGGACGCTGGAGTAAAGCAGTTGGTGCTGGCCAACCGTACTCTTAGTAAAGCGCAGGCGATAGCCACGAGTTTTGATAGCCGGGTGCAAGCTTGTGGTTTTACAGATATTCCAGAATACGCTTATCCGCTCATTATCAATGCTACTTCTGCCGGCTTAGCTGGCGGTCGGCCTGATATAGGCATACAACATCTTATAGGCTGTCAGCTTGCCTATGACATGGTTTATGGCGCAAAACCAACAGCCTTTATGCAATGGGCTAAACAGCACGGCGTAGCGCAGCAAGCAGATGGCTTGGGCATGTTATTGGCGCAGGCGGCGGCTGCCTTTACTATTTGGCGTGGCGTAACGCCGGATATTGAACCGGTAATGGCGCTCCTAAAACAGCAGTTAGCAGCATGAACCAGCAACTGATTTTTAATAACGACTTTGCGTATAACGGTGCGCGCCAGGCGGTAAGCTTTAGTTGTCTGGTGGCGGGGTTAAAAGTAAATTGCTTTATTGCCGTGCCAGCCGGTGCAACAGCTGCCGAGTTTTTAAGCTCAGTTAAGGCTGCGGCCTTTAGTTGGGAAGACAGCGCCGAGCAAGCGATAGCTGACGACGCTTATAATGAAGCCGGGGAGATCTGGTTTGAGTTACCTGGCTAAGTGTTGGACTCTGCCAGATATTCATTTTTCAGCACAACATAGTTAGCCGCAGACTCCGTTAAAAAGGCTTTTTCTGCATCATTGAGTGGCCTTGCTTGCTTTACCGGGCTACCGACATACAAATAGCCACTTTGCAGACGCTTGCCTGGCGGTACCAGACTGCCCGCGCCAATCATCACTTCATCTTCTACTATAGCATCGTCCATTACTATGGCGCCCATGCCTACAAGGATGCGGTTACCTAAGGTGCAACCATGCAGCATCACCTTATGGCCGACCGTAACATCTTCACCTATGATCAGGGCGCAGCCATGGGGTTTGCCACTGCTGGGACGTGATAAATGCAACACCGTACCATCCTGAATATTAGTGCGGGCACCTATCCGGATAAAATTGACATCACCGCGCGCCGCCACTAAAGGCCAGATACTGACATCTTCGGCCAGTTCAATATCACCCACCAACACACTGGATTCGTCAACATAAACGCCAGCTGCCAATGTCGGCAGTATTCCTTTATAAGCTCTAATCGACATCTTCATCTCCCAATCGGCTGCAATGCGGAGTTATTATGCAGCAAATGCTGTTAAAAAACGCGTTTCGTTGAAACTTTATCCGAACGATCACAAAAACCCAAGTTTTGTTATTTAATTGCTTGCAGCCTTGCTAAAACCCCCTATAATGCGCGCCATGCCAAGGGGTGCTGCAC
>NZ_DAINOE010000051.1:0-24126 GCF_036735525.1 Arsukibacterium sp.
AGTTTAGTGATCGCCATGCCCGCTAAGGCACTAAGTCAGCTACAAAGCCAGGTAGATAAAAACCCTGCCATGTTTGGTGAAGCCATCACGCTGGAAGTGACAGCAGATGCCCGCTTAGCCGCAGATGCGCTGCACTTTCGGATGCTGGATGCAGACTTTATGGTGATGGCCCCTGCCGTCAGCCAAAGCAGCCGTATTATTAATGGACAAGCAAGCCACAGTACCACCTGGACAGTCGTGCTGATGCCAAGACAAAGCGGACGTTTTACTCTGCCCGCGTTTAGCATTAATAACATCAGCACAGCGCCCATTGAGTTAGAGGTGCTGCCGGCCAGCAGTAAGCCGGCAGAACGGCAACAGCTGTTTTTAAAGGCAACCATCAGCAGTAGCACCGATATCTATGTACAACAGCTGATTTATTACGATGTGACTATTTACTACAGTGGCGATTTACAACGCGGCAATTTAACTGAGCCACAATTGGAAGGCGCAGATATTCAACGTGTGGGCCAAGATACTGAAGGCAACGAACTGATCGATGGCGTGCGCTACCGCACTTTTAACCGCCGTTACAGTATCACGCCACAGCGTAGTGGTGATTTTACCATCACTCCGCCGGTATTCAGTGGCGAGATTATTGAACGGGACAGCGGCCGCTATAACCCTTTTGCCCGCAGCACTACGGTAATGCAGCAAGCGCAACCGCTTAACATTAAGGTGCTGCCACAACCCGATAACTTTAGCGGAAGCTGGCTGGTTGCCGGTTTAGTCACCTTAACCGAAGAGTGGCAACCACAGACCGATACTATTACCGCAGGCGAGCCGATAACCCGTATTATCACCCTATCAGCCGTTGATATTAGCGCCAACCAATTGCCTGAACTGGAGCAACGTTTCCCTGCAGGCGTTAGATTATATCAGGAAACACCACAAACGAAGGCAGCTGAGCGAAGTAATCGTCAGGTTGCCCAGAAAATCTATACTACAGCCTTAATTGCCGAGCAGGCCGGCGAGTTAGTACTGCCTGAAATACAACTTCCCTGGTGGAACAGTCAAACCCAGCAAGTAAACTATGCCACCCTGCCCGGCAGAACCCTGACAGTGACCGCGTCAACATCACAAAGTGCAACCTCTGCGGCTGGAACCAGCGCGGTATTTACTGCACCTCAGCCAGCCACAGGCAATGCTTGGCAATGGAGTCATACCAGCAGCCTGCTGCTGGCATTATGGCTGCTCACCTTGCTGCTATGGGCCTGGCAAGCAAAAAGACGCCCGGCTATCACAAACCCTACTGCAGTTAATCACAGTGCCGCTGTGCCAAGCTTAAGTAAGCAATTCGCCAGACAGCTGCAACAAGCTTGTGATAACAACGATAAGCAGCAGGCTAAACAGCTATTATTAGCCTGGGGGCAGAAGCAGTTTGGCTTGCCAGTACCGTCGTTAGAGGCCTTAACACTACAGTTGCAGACTCCGGCGTTACAACATGAGATTCATCTGCTCAATGCGGCGCTATATGCAACCACGGCTAACCCCTGGCAAGGGGCTAACTTGTACCATCAATGGAAACAATGGCAGGCACCACAACAAAAATCTGAACGCGAAGTGCTGCCTCCACTTTACCCGGGTTAAGTGCTATCCGGGTTTGGCTCATCTTTTAGAATAAGGCATTTACAGCAAAGCACTGGTCATGGCCCGGTGCTCTTGTTAGCATAGCTTGACAATAAAAAGGAGCTTAGCTGTGGAAACTGCAACGATTTTTTCATTAGCCATTTATTTTTTGGCGATGATTGGCATAGGGTTATATGCCTACAAAAACACTGATAATGACGTATCCGGTTATATGCTCGGTGGCCGTAAACTCAGCCCTGGCGTAACAGCGCTGTCTGCCGGTGCTTCTGATATGAGTGGCTGGATGTTGATGGGCTTGCCAGGCGCGATGTATATCAGTGGCCTCAGTAGTGCCTGGATAGCCGTGGGCTTAGTAATTGGCGCTTATTTAAATTACCGCATTGTCGCGCCTCGTTTGCGGCTATATACCGAACTGGCTCATGATGCCATTACCATTCCTGATTACTTTGAAAAACGTTTTGAAGACCACAGTAGAACACTGCGCCTGGTATCATCATTGGTCATTATTGTCTTTTTTACGCTATACACCAGCTCAGGCGTGGTAGCCGGCGGCAAACTGTTTGAAAGCTCCTTCAATGTCGACTACGAATGGGGCTTATACCTTACTGCCGGGGTCGTGGTCATTTATACATTGATCGGCGGCTTTATGGCGGTCAGTATGACTGACTATGTGCAAGGCTGTATTATGTTTATCTCACTGGTATTGGTTCCTGTGGTTGCAGTACACCATCTGGGCGGCGTCAGCGAGGTCACGGAAACAGTGCGTACTATTAATCCGCAACTGCTCAGTTGGTTTGGTGCCAGCTCAGCCTTAGCGATTATTTCAGCCTTGTCCTGGGGGCTGGGGTATTTTGGCCAGCCGCATATTATTGTCCGCTTTATGGCCATTCGCTCAGTTCAAGATATTAAAACAGCACGACGCATTGGCATGAGCTGGATGCTGGTGACAGTTTTAGGGGCTATTGTTACTGGTTTTGTCGGTATTGCCTATGTGGCTAAAACGCAAATGACGCTCAGAGATCCAGAAACTATTTTTATTGTATTTTCACAGTTTTTGTTTCATCCGCTTATCGCTGGTTTCCTGCTGGCCGCTATTCTAGCGGCCATTATGAGTACTATTTCGTCGCAATTACTGGTGACGTCCAGCTCCTTAACCGAAGATTTTTATAAAACCTTCGTTAACCGCTCAGCCTCACAAAAAGAGCTGGTGGTGATTGGGCGCTTATCAGTACTCGCTGTTGCTATTGTCGCTATTATCCTCGCTTATGACAGAGACAGCTCAGTCCTGCAGCTGGTCAGCAATGCCTGGGCTGGTTTTGGTGCCGCCTTTGGTCCCTTAGTGATACTAAGCCTGTACTGGCAGAGAATGACCTTCGCCGGTGCCCTGGCAGGTATCATTAGTGGTGCCGCAACGGTACTTATCTGGATCAATCTGGGGCTAAGCGGCATGCTGTATGAAATCGTTCCAGGAGTCATTATCAGCACCCTGGCGATCATCATTGTCAGCCGTTTATCTAAACAACCTGCAACTTCTGTTACCCAGTTATTTGAAGAAATGCAACAACAACTTAAACGGCTGACTTAACAGCAGCATGATTCCTGCCGGGGTCTGGAAAAAATACTATCCAGCCCCGGTTAAAGTTTGCTAAATTATCTCTACCCTTCGTAGCGAGAATTCTGCTTTATGTATTTTTATGCGGCGCGCCAACCTATTCTTGACCGTAATAAAAACCTGTATGCTTACGAGTTGTTATTCAGAGACGGCATTAATAATGTTTTTCCCGAAATAGATGGTGATGAAGCTACCTCCCGAATTATCGAGGGTAGCCAGTTTAGTTATGGTTTAGATGACTTTTTAGGCGACAAACCGGGTTTTATAAACTTTACCCTGGATACCCTGCTGAAAAAGTATCCCAGCATGTTACCCAAAGAACAGATCGTAGTTGAAATTCTGGAAACGGTGCAACCCGGAAAGCGCCTGTTATCAGAATGTCAGCAACTGAAAGAGCAAGGTTACACCATAGCACTGGATGATTATATTCATCAGAATGTCTGGCGACACTTTTACCCTTATATCGATATTATAAAAATTGATTTACGAACCACCACATCTGAAACGATCAACCTGGTTAAAGAGGCCATTGCAGACTTTCCACACATAAAACTGCTGGCTGAGAAAGTTGAAACCTTTGCCGAGTTTCAGCAGGCAATGGACATGGGCTTTAGTTATTTCCAGGGCTTTTTCTTTTCTTTGCCGGAAATGATGCAGGCTAAAGCGCTGTCGCCAGCGCAAATGACCTTAGCCGAATTGCTCTACGAAACGTCCAAAACCGAAATGGACCTGCAAAAAATAACGCAGGTATTCGAACGGGATGTCAGCTTATCTTATAAGTTACTGCGTTATAGTAACTCAGCCATTTTTAAACGGCGGGCTGAAATAGAAACCATAAAGCAAGCGTTAGTGGTGCTTGGCCAGGTTGAACTGAAAAAATTCCTGTCATTACTGTTCACCGCCCAGATCAGCAGCGATAAACCTGCTGAGCTGATGCGCATGTCTATGACACGAGCCCGCTTTTCTGAAGGCCTGGCCCAACTGCACGGTAAAGTGGATTCTGGAAAAGCCTTTTTAACCGGCATGATGTCATTAATGGATGCAATTCTAGATGAACCCATTGCCAGCGTAATGCAAAAACTCCCATTAGCCAAAGAAATCAAAGAAGCTTTAGTCGAGCAGACCGGTATCCTGGCAGATTTTATGAGTTTGATTAAATGCTACGAGTCTGCTGACTGGGCAAAATCGGCTACCGCCATTGCACAACTAGGCTTAGCAGTGGATAAAGTTCCGGATGCTTACCATACTGCAGTGCAATGGGCTAACGAACAAATGAAAGCCCTGGGGGATTAACCCCAGGGCAGTTGGATTAATCAAAACTGACGTACTGCGCAACTCTGGCAGCCAGTTTTTCACCTATGCCTTTCACTTCTGTTAGCTGGGCCTCACTGCGAATAGGCCCTTTTTCATTAATGTAATCCACTACAGCCTGTGCCTTAGCACGACCTAAGCCAGGTACTGCTATTAATTGTTCAACACTGGCCTGATTCAATTTTAATTTATTACTGCTTTGCACAACAGCCGCGTCCTTCGTTAACTGCTGCTCCGGTTTAGCGGCAACGGTAGCATTTAAACCCAAGGTTAAGGCTGCCATCAATACAGCCAGGGCTAGATTTTTCATAACGATCTCCTTTTGTTATTTAATTGTTGACTATATAATCAACAATAATAATATTTAGCTCATAAATTGCACATTTCAAGTATATTTTCACATTTATTTTGTTTTTTGTTTACCTTTGTATTCAGCATCAATTAAGCCTTACTGCACTAGGCTTATCAGCAAGACTTGGTATGAGGTGAATTATGAAAACACAGCTGCTATTTATCAGTGCGTTTATGACCGGGCTGAGCTTTACTACCAATGCTCAGCACTCTGCTGTCCGATATCATACTGGCCCACATCAACCATATCAGCAGCAGATAGCCCATCGTCACGCTGCTCAACATTATGAATATGGCCGGGTGACCCAGGTAACGCCGGTATACCGTACTATTGCTGAGTACCATCCACAGCGGGTATGTACAGTTCACCCTGTAAGCCATCGCAGTCACTCTGCGACGCCAGTGGTGATGGGGGCTATTATTGGTGGTGCCTTAGGCCATGCGGTAGGTAACAATAACAGTAATAAAAAAGTGGGGATGGCGGCTGGCGCCATTTTGGGAGGAAGTATCGCTAATGATATGCGCCATTCAACGCAAGGCTATTATGAAGATTGCCGCATAGTTAATAGTTCGGTACAGTATCGTCAGGTGCTCGACGGTTATCAGGTTAGCTACCGTTATCGTGGCCAAACCTATCACACCTTCACTGAGCAGCATCCTGGTAACAGGATCGCCCTTAAAGTGACAACAGCAGTGGTAAGACGCTAAGTTGTTGATATTGACAACCAAGCCTATTAAATGGAGTCTATGATGTTGCGGATAACCTTATTGCTATTGTTGTTAGTCCTCTGGCAATCGCCAGTGATGGCAAATAATCAGCAACACCATCAAAAAACCATCAGTAAAGAGCAAGCGACGCAACTAGCTCAGCAAAGCTACCCGGGTAAAATATTGAAAGTTCAGGCAGACCGCCATGTCTTCCGTATCAGGGTTTTACAGGCCGATGGCCGCATAATAAATGTGACAGTAGATGGCCGAACCGGCCGAGTACAAAGGGATGATAGATAATGCGTATTTTGGTCGTTGAAGATGAAAACTTGCTGGCTGAGCAAATTAAATCTGGTTTACTGCAACAACAATTCAGTGTGGATTTAGCCCATGATGGTGCTGACGGCTGGTTTAAACTATCTGAGTATCCTTATGATTTAGCAATCATTGATTTAGGATTGCCAAAACTTGATGGCTTAAGTGTTATTCGTAAGGCACGGGCTCAGGATTTAAAAACACCTATTATTATTCTTACGGCACGTGGTAGCTGGCAGGAAAAAGTTGAAGGTTTAGATGCGGGTGCCGATGATTACCTGACCAAACCTTTTCATGTTGAAGAGTTACTGGCACGTTGTAATGCATTAATCCGCCGTGCAGCCGGCCAACCGGATCCAACGCTCAGCGCTGGTCCGGTATCGCTAAATAGTCGCACTCAGCAAGTCTGGGTCAACGAGCAGGAAGTTAGCCTGACGGCCTACGAATATAAAGTGCTAGAGTACTTTATGATGAACCCCAATAAAGTGATTTCTAAAACAGAGTTAACTGAGCATATTTACGATCAGGATTTTGATTTAGACAGTAATGTTATTGAAGTTTTTGTGCTGCGTCTGCGCAAAAAACTAGACCCGGAAGGCGATATCAAGCCGATTGAAACGCTGCGTGGCCGTGGTTACCGCTTTACTATGACAGTCAGTTAACTATGGCGCTTTCGCTAAAACTACGTCAAGGACTGGTCAGTTTCTTTTTACTACTACTGCTACTGCCCAGCTCTTTTGTCGCTATTGAACAAGCTTTTTACACTCAGCTATTAACCAATGCCGAACAAAAACTAGAAGTACATTTGTATGCTATTTTGTCAGAATTAAGCATGCGCGAAGATAAAATTGAGCTGACTAATAATGCATTGGCTCCAGATTTTTACCGACCCGATTCTGGGATCAGTGCTTATATCAATGATGAACAACGCTTGCTTTGGCAATCTGATTCTTCTCTAAACCAACAGTTCGAACTGCCGAATGTCGAACTGATACCCGGTCAGCACTTATTCCATCTAGTTTCACAACAGCAAAACTTCTGGGTGTTAAGCATCGCACTTTTATTTGATGCCGGTGAGCAAACCTTCCCATTGACTATCCATATTGTTCAGGCTGAACAGATGTTGCTACTGCCTCATCAAAGTTTTAAGCGTACGTTATTGCAGTGGTTTATTGGCATTGGCATTGGCTTACTGGCACTGAGTCTGCTGGCTTACTATTGGACTACCGCCCCGCTAACCCGGCTTGATCAGGAAATTCGTAAGCTAGAACAGGGAAAGCAAGAACAGCTAAACCTGAGCTACCCCTCGGAATTAAAAGTAATAAAAGAAGATTTAAACCTATTACTGGCGAATCAGAACCGTCAAAAACAACGTTATCGCAATCACTTAAGTGATTTAGCTCATGCACTTAAAACGCCGATAGCAGTGCTCAACACCTCTGCTTTGAGTCAGCAACCTGAGTTAAAAGAACAGTTAGATCGTATCACCGCCATGATTGAACATCAGTTAAAACGAGCCAGTAGCTCAGGCCAGGATATCTGGAAAAAAGAACTACCGGTCAGGCCTTTGCTTGATAAACTCACTGGAGCCCTGCATAAAATTTATCGTGATAAAGCTTGTCCAATAAGCATCGACTGCCCTGAACATATTCAATTCAGGGGCGATGAAACAGATTTAATGGAAATACTGGGTAATTTGCTGGATAACGCCTGTAAAGCCTGTCAACACCAGGTGAAATTAACCGTTACCGACAAACCTTTTTGTCTGATCGTCGAGGATGACGGCCCAGGTATCGCAGAGCATAAAAGGCAGCAACTGTTTAACCGTGGCACCCGGCTGGACACATATAAAGAAGGCCATGGCGTAGGTTTATCTATCGTGGCTGAGTTAGTCTCATCATACTCAGCCACTATTACTATCAGCGATAGTCCGCTGGGCGGAGCCCGCTTTACTCTGCAGTTTCCTCTGGAGCAGTAAGCTCAGCGACAGTGCTAACCGGATGATTTTGCTCCGAATCGAGCAATACAGCCAGCCATCGGCCACTTGAACTGCTCTCCAGCGCAATTTTTACAATCATGGTCAATGGCACACTTAATAACATACCCACAGTACCCAGTAACCAGCCCCAGAAAATCAATGATAAAAAGACCACTAATGTAGATAAGCCCAAGCCCCGCCCCATAAATCGGGGCTCAATAATGTTACCAATCAGCATGTTTACGGCCAGAAAACCGGTGGCGGTAAATAACGCCAGCATTAAACCACCATCAATAAAAGCCATTAATATGGCGGGCACCGCAGCGATAATAGAACCTATATTGGGAATGTAATTCAGTAAAAATGTTAATACCGCCCATAACAAGGGGTATTTAACATCCAGCAACCATAAAATCACCCCGATAATAGCGCCCGTGAGCAAGCTCATTACCGTTTTAATTGCCAGATAGCGGTTAACTGATCGCACAAAACGGTCGAGCTGCAGCATTTTTTGATCGGCATCCTCAAGTGCCAGATGGATTTTATGCGGCAAACTCTGTGCTTCGAGCAACATAAAAACCACCACCAATAAAATTAAAAAGGTATTGGTGAGCATGTTACCAAGGCTGGACAAGGTAGTAACAGCCAGGCTCATAGCGGCACTGGGATCAAACTGAGTCAGTAATTCCCGCGGTTCAATCATAAAACCGTATTGAGCAAACTTGTTCAGAATGATCAGCAGCTCACTGTTGATCCTTTGTTGGTATTGCGGCAAAAATTGCGATAAATCGGCTAACGACTGCCCTACCACATTAGCAATGGATACCCCGATCAGAATTATCAACAAAATTATTGATAAGATTGCCAGCATTTTCGGAAAACGCAGCCGTTGCAGTAATCTGACCAACGGGTGACAGATGATGGCAATAAATACCGATAATGCCAATGGCACTACTATGCTGGCAGCTGCCTTAATACCTGCCAGAATAACGACTACAGCGGCACAAGATAACAGTACCCTGCTGGCATGATGTTCAAAGTTAACGGTCATATTGCTCCTTGCAATCTCTGATCGGTACGGGCTTAATGGCCGTATTGTGTCAAAATATTAAGAGGATATACAGTAATGGAACTCAATCCAGCAGTAATAAAAATAAAAAATTTACGTTTGCGTACCTTTATAGGTATTAATGAAGATGAAATTAAAAATAAACAAGACGTCATTATTAACGCCCGCATTCAATACAGCGCTAATGACGCTGCTAATTCAGATGACATGGATAAAGCACTGAACTACCGCACCATTACCAAACAAATTATTGCACTGGTCGAAATGAACCGTTTTGCACTATTAGAGAAACTGACCGCTGATGTGCTCAATATCGCCAGTGCACATCCCGCCGTGCGCTATGCTGAAGTAGAAGTGGATAAACCTCATGCATTACGTTTTGCTGATTCAGTGTCATTAACACTGTCGATAACTAAATAAGCCAGGCAGTTTCAGCAATTCTGTTAGCTATACTGTCCAACAATTGTTTTAGCAAAAGGCTATATATGAACATTCTAATCACTGGTGGTACCGGCTTAATTGGAAAGGCTTTGCAGCAACAATGGGCACCTCAGCATCAGCTAATCATTTTAAGCCGTCAAGCTAAGCAACTACAGTTGGCTGACCGTCAGGTACGTTATATCAGCGAATTACAACAGGCTGATTTTAATAAGATTGATGCGGTGGTCAATTTAGCGGGTGAGCCCATTGCCGATAAACGCTGGACAGCGTCGCAAAAAGAAAAAATATGTCATAGCCGCTGGCAGATTACTGAGCAACTGGTTGAAGCTATAGCCGCGGCGGACACCCCGCCGCATACATTGATTAGCGGCTCAGCTATCGGCTTTTATGGCCGCCAGGCTGATCAGGAAATTACTGAGGACTATCAAGCGTTTTATCCTGAGTTCAGCCATGACATTTGTGCAAGATGGGAAAACCTGGCACAGCGCGCAGCAAGCGACAAAACCCGGGTTTGTTTACTCAGAACCGGCATCGTCTTAGCCGAAAACGGTGGCGCACTAAAAAAAATGCTATTACCGTTTAAATTAGGCTTGGGTGGTCCTATAGGCAATGGTGTGCAATATATGTCCTGGGTACATTTACAAGATATGATCAGGTTAATTGATTTCTTGCTACAGCGACCAGAACTGAAGGGCCCATTCAATGCTGTTGCCCCTAAGGCTGTCACTAATAAGGTTTTTACTCAGTATTTGGCTGCCAGATTGCATCGGCCGGCGCTGCTGCCTATGCCGTCATTTATGGTAAAGCTGCTGTTTGGAGAGATGTCTGATATTTTGCTTTATGGCCAACGGGTAGTGCCAAAGCGGCTGTTGGCTGCCGGCTTTAGCTTTACCTACCCGCAGCTGCCAAGTGCTCTGGCAGCATTAAAATTATAACCCTTGTTCAGTAAGGTTAATTCTGCAACACCCGTCTTATTAACGTGGCGCCGGGTAACTGTAATAACCGGCGCAGCTGCCACCAACCTAATAAACTGACCACCAACACACCAATGACCGGGCCTAACCACCACAGTGCATAATGGAAGCTAAAGGGTAAATTAAATACCCTTTGTTGCAGGCTGAGCAGTAATAACTCTGCCAGCACTGTGGCAAACACTCCGGCCATCAGGCCCAGCAATGCAAACTCCAGCAATAACGCATTACGTAAAAAAGCATAACGCGCGCCCAGGGTTCGCAAAATGGCTAATTCAGTTTGCCGTTGCTCCAATGTCGCCTGAACTTGTGCAATTAAGACTAAGGCAGCTGACAGACCTATTAATATCAGAATGTAACTCAATGCCACTGTTACCTGGGCAATGATATCGTTAACCTGAGCAATAATCTGATCAACACTCAATACGGTAATGGTCGGGAAGCGCCGGGCCAACTGATTAAGTACCGCTTCCTGTTCCGCAGGCAGATAAAAAGCGCTGATGTAAGTAGCTGGAAAGCCAGCCAATAAATCCGGACTTAAAATCATATAGAAGTTGGGTTGCAGACTATTCCAGTCCACTTCGCGGATGCTGCTGACAGTGGCATCAAGTTGTTGTCCTCCGACCGAGAACGTCAATTTGTCACCAAGTGACAACGCCAATCGCTCAGCCAGTTCTTGCTCAACCGACACCTCAGCCTGTAACTGGGCATCAAACCATTGCCCTGCTACGATGTTATTATTTGGCGGTAAAGCCGTTAGCCAGGTGAGATTAAGTTCTCGTCCTACCCCAACCCGCTGCTCCGAGCGATCATCCTTGGTTGCCTCATCTGCCAAATGTTCATTATTAATATTGATTAAACGACCGCGAACAACCGGATAAAAGCTATCAAGCGCCAATTGTTGATCCGCAGCAAATTGCTGCAGCGCTGGTTTTTGCTCTGCACTGATATTAACCAAAAATTGGTTGGGTGAGCCCTCAGGCACTTGATCCCGCCACTGTCCGATAAGCTCTGCCCGCAAAAAATACAACAATAGTGTTAAAAAAATCGCCAGACTAAAGGTGATTAACTGAAAGCTGTTAGGCCACAAGCGACGCCGCAGATTTGCCAGAGCCAGGCGACTGGCCGTGCTTTGCCCTGCCGCCAGCGGCTTACCCAGTTTGACCAGTAAGGCCGCAGCGCCCATCAGTAAACCAGCAAACAACGCGCACACCACAAACAGCACTAAACTAATGACAAACTCGCCACTAAATAACCACATCAACGCCCATATAGTCAAGGCACCGGAAACGGCTTGCAATACATCTATCCGGCCTTCAACCGCGGGTTGCTTCAATACTTCTATCGCCGGGGTTGCTGCCAGACGCCATAATGGCCGCGCCACAAAGAACACGCCACAAATAACACTGGTCAACACCCCCAAACCATAAGGACGCCAGCTAAAATTAGCCTGGTAATCATCAATAAATAACCCTATACCATATTGGCTGGCCTGAATGGTTAAGGCGCCCACCAGCACACCGAGCATTAAACTGGCCAAAAGTACCAGCAGCAGATGGCTGCCATAGACCAAACGCGTCATCGCCACAGAAGCTCCCAGCGCCTTGATTACCGCTACAGCCTGGGTATGTCGTTGCCGGTAACGGCTGGCCGCTACCGCGGCGGCACAGGCGGCCAAAATAATACCCAGTAAGCCTGAGAGTAATAAAAACTGCTCTGCTCTGTCTAAGGCACTGCCTACAGCTGATTCGCGGTCAAAGCTTTGCCAACGCAGTTGTGGCGTCAGCATGGGTTCAATAGCTTGCTCAAAGCTGCTTAAAGCAGCGGGTGTACCGGCAAATAAATAGCGGTAATCCAAACGGCTTCCTGGTTGGATCACCCCGGTCGCCGCCACATCATCCAAATGCATGATCACTCTGGGCGAGCCACCAAACACATTTAGCGGAGCGTCAGGCTCATTGACAATAATGCCACCAACTTCAAATTGCATTTCACCTAATTCGATCATGCTACCGACAGTAACATCCAATAAACCAAACAAGCGTTGTTCCAGAAAAACCTGCCCGGCTTTCAACTGAACAGCTTCGCCTTCCGTTCGCAGTGCTGAACGCTGCAACAGCAAGGTTCCACGCAATGGATAAGATTCACTCACTGCCTTAACGGTGACTAACTGCATTTGCTGTTGGCCAAACAACATAGAATTAAACTGAATTTGCCTGGCTTGTTGCAGCTGTTGTTGCTCAGCTAATGCTATAATAGCCTGATCAAAGGCCTGCCCTGATCGTAATACTCTGTCAGCCGCTATAAATTGGGCGCTACGCTGCGCAAGAGCATCGCGCACCCCTTCCGTAATGCCGCTTAAACTCACTACAGCCGTTACCGACAAAAACAATGCAAAGCCAATTACCCACAACTCGCCACGTTTTAATTCCTGCCAGAACAACCGCCAGGCAATGTTAGCCCACATGGCTGGCCTCCTGCTGCTCAGTCAAGCGACCCGCTGTCATATTAAAATGTCGCTGACAACGCGCTGCCAACTCAGCATTATGCGTCACTAAAACCAGGGTGGTACCTTGCTGCTGATTAAGCTCAAACAGCAAATCTTCAATGCGCCGCCCGGTTACAGTATCAAGATTGGCTGAGGGTTCATCAGCAAATAACACCGCAGGTTTGGTAATAAAGGCACGGGCAATAGCCACACGTTGCTGCTCACCGCCGGATAACTGACTGGGGTAAAATCCAGCCCGATCTGCCAGGCCTACTTGCTCCAGTAGCACCTTGCCTCTGGCGCTGGCCTGACGATCACCGGCTAATTCAGCAGGTAAGGTAATATTTTCCAGTGCCGTTAAACTGGGTAACAGTAAAAACGATTGGAATACAAAACCAACCTGACGGGCCCTGACAGCAGCGCGCTCATCTTCGGATAAGGTATGCAGTGCCTGGCCTGCCAACTGAATTGCACCGCTACTGGGAACATCCAGACCGGCTAACAAGCTCAGCAGGGTCGATTTGCCCGAACCGGACGCGCCAACTATGGCAACAGTCTCGCCCTGATTGATTGTCAGATTAATATCATGCAGGATAGTCAGTGAGCCTGAAGGTAAGGCCACGGTTTTAGATAGCGCTTCTGCTTTAATATGAATGTCAGGTGTTTTATTCATGCGTATTTTCTTATTTTTACTATTAAGCGGTTTTAGCAGCCTAACGTTTGCTCAAAAAATGCTGATCCTGGGCGACAGCCTCAGCGCGGCTTATGGTATGCAACAACAACAAGGTTGGGTGCATTTATTACAACAGCAACTCGATACCAGCGAACAACCCTGGCAATTAATTAACGCCAGTATCAGTGGCGAAACCACGGGTGGCGGTTTAGCACGACTGCCGGCATTACTGCAACGTTATCAACCTGATGCGGTGTTGATAGAACTAGGTGGTAACGACGGTCTGCGCGGCTTCGATGTTGCGACAATTCAAAATAACCTGAGTCAGATCATTCAATTAGTCAAGCAGCATAACGCCAGCGCTATTCTAATGCAAATACGTATACCGCCGAACTATGGACCACGCTATACCAAACAATTCAGTGAACTTTTCCCGGCGATAGCAGAGCAACATCAGATTACCTTATGGCCATTTTTTATGGATGATATTGCGATAGAACCCGGTTTAATGTTGCCGGATGGCATACACCCGAATCAACAGGCACAGCCGATAATCAAGCAGTTTATGCTGGAGTTGTTTGAGGGTTTAGCGGTGAGTGGAGAGTGAGTAGTGTTGAGTGTTGAGTGTTGAGTGATGGCGTCCCCTAGGGGATTCGAACCCCTGTTACCGCCGTGCCAATGGTTTAGCGCGGTGTCTCGGCACCGCCCTCACGGCGGAGAAGCAAAGCGTTAATTTCGAGATTTTGGAAGTGATGGCGTCCCCTAGGGGATTCGAACCCCTGTTACCGCCGTGAAAGGGCGGTGTCCTAGGCCTCTAGACGAAGGGGACGCTGTAACTGCAATTAAAGTGTGACGATTTAATGGCGTCCCCTAGGGGATTCGAACCCCTGTTACCGCCGTGAAAGGGCGGTGTCCTAGGCCTCTAGACGAAGGGGACGCACTGAAAATCTTGGTGGAGCTAAGCGGGATCGAACCGCTGACCTCTTGCATGCCATGCAAGCGCTCTCCCAGCTGAGCTATAGCCCCACACATTTGTACCCAGTGATTTCGTCGTAACGTTATCGCTGAACACGGGGCGCATTCTAGGGTGACACCAGAAAAGTGTCAACAGTTTTTTCAGGCAATATATTCGTTCGGCCATTTTTTATCCGTCATGTTGATATAATCAACATTTCAGTGGCCAAGCCGCTGGTTTTTTAAACATTTTAGCCAGTTACAGCCCGAAAGATGCGGTGCGCATGATGACAGCGCAAAGGTTTTGTTTAATGATAAACAGTCGCTGCTGTTGTAACTATTCAGTTAAACTGGCAAAGTAAAACCCTACAACCGTAAAAGGATATACAGATGTACGAATCGTACTATGGGATCAAGGAACGTCCGTTTCAGCTTACTCCTAACCCAAATTGGTTTTACGCCAGCAAACTGCATAAACGGGCGCTTGCTTACTTACAATACGGTCTTAGTCAGGGAGAAGGTTTTATTGTTATCACCGGCGATGTTGGCACCGGCAAAACCACTATCGCCAACCAGTTATTAAACCAACTGAATCAGGATGAAATTGTCGCAAAACAAATTGTCACATCCAAACTGGATCCAGATGATTTAATCCGCATGATTGCATCCAGTTTTAACCTGGTAGTGACAGAGCACAATAAAGCCACTTACCTCGAAGCCATATATAGCTATCTCAAGCGCTTACACGCGCAACACAGACGCGCCCTGCTGTTGGTAGATGAAGCACAAAACCTGCCATTAGAGTCGATTGAAGAGCTCAGAATGCTCTCCAATTTCCAATTGAATGGCAAACCCTTACTACAAAGCTTTTTACTGGGCCAAAACGAGTTAAATGCGATAATTCAGGCGCCAAATATGGAACAATTCCGCCAGCGCATTATTGCCTCCTCTAACCTAACGCCGTTGCAAACCGAAGACACCCGTGCCTATATTCTGTTTCGATTGCAGCAAGCCGGAGCACAGCCAAATTTACTAAGCGATGACTGCTTTGACGCTATTCAACACTTTAGTCGCGGCATTCCGCGTAAAATTAATTTATTAATGGACCGGGTATTACTGTTTGGGTATATGGAAAACTTGCAGCAGCTTAGCAGCGCAGCCATAAATGAAGTGATTACCGAAATATCTCAGGAAGTGGCTAATCTGCCGCCGGCGACCTCAGCATTAGCAGCGACAACCACAACAGAGCTGTCACAGAGCAACCAGCAGCAGCTTGCTGCACAAATAGATCAGGCGCTGGCCCAAAAAATCCGACTGGCGAAAGAGCTGGATCAATTATTACAGCGTCAACAACAACTGCTTAATAGCCGGGAGCAAGACTGACTCTGCTTATATCAACAAGACTAGCCCGGGCTTAAGCTAAAAACGATGGTAAAAACTCAACCAGACCCGGTTTTCACTACCATCAAACTCACTAAGGCTGGAGTTACGCTCCAGCCGTCGTACATTTAGCGACATAGTGGATTGTTCTGATAACTTTCGCTCCAGACCGACTTCAGCTGACAAATTATCATCCTGGCGATCGTCATTGTCGTAATCCAGTTCAGAGTAACGTACCTGACTAGTCAGGCTCAATTTATCAGACAAGCCCCACTTTGCGCGCAGGCTGGCGCTATTTATTCTTGAAACATCATCGCGCTCTACGTATTCATTTTTCGTGACTGCCAGCTGCATGTTTATCGACAGCCGTCTTTTACTATAACCTAATGCAAATTGCCCGCTACGTCTTAATACCAGCTCATCACGAATATCACTGTTGATATCAAATATCCTTTGATAAGACTCGCCAAACATAGGGATATAATTAGGGTTAGCCGGACGATAACACTGACTAAAATCCGTGTTATTGGTTGGGCAAACAAAAATACCCAGTTCTTCCAGTTCTTGCTCCAGTACAGATAAAACCCGGATAGAATCATCAGCACTGAGCCGCATGGTTAAATGCCGCATATTATATTGCCCTGACAGCGATGCTGTTCTGCCAAAGTAACGACGATCTACAGAACCGGAAAGAGAACTACGCCGCGACGGTGCAAAGGTAAAATCGCCGGCAAAATAAGTGTCTGAATCTTTCTCAATGATACGATCGTTGGTTCCACGGTTAACTGAAACACTAATCCTGGAGGCCATACCAAGATGCAGCTCAAGCCCTGCGCCAACAGATGAAAAATCATTAAAATAACTATTGTTGTTGTCGACAAATTCATAACTGCCGCGCCCGACAATTGATAAGCGGCTAAACAACGGCAAGCCAAGTAAGACGCTGCCATTACGACTGGTATAGTCTTGCGAATCCTCCCGCTTAGTGTTGCTATAAGCCGCATTCAAACGCCAAAATGCCTGACCACGTCGTTGGCCACTGCCTAAGGATAAATCGGCAAGGTAATTCTCATTGCTAAAACCACCGAACGCCGTACCATCATCGCTATCATTTTCTGACTCATCAGCTTTATTCTGGTTATAAGCCAAATTTAACCTGGCCTGTGTACCACTTACCGGGCTGGTTTGCAGATTTAAAAAGGTACCATGGCTTGCTACCTTACTTAAGTTACCTGACCCGGTAATTTTATCGGAGAAAATACCGTTTTGGGTATTTCGAACCCTGTACCCCTGATTTGCGGTAATACCCCAATTGACCCTGCGCTGAAAGGCAGAAATCAGGTTTGAAAAATCAAATTCGTTATAATGTTGATTGTCACGCTTAGAATCACCATACAACAGGGTTTCATGTTGCCAGCGCAACCCGGTCTGCATATTTTTGGAACGCCGATCAAAACTCAGTGCCGGCGCCAGTTCCCACGCCAAACCATCGTCAGTACCGTTAGTCTCAGCCGTGCGTACCTGATACGCATTGACACTACTGCGAATCGACGGCGTCAACCGTGTTTCAGCGGCAATAACGCTTTGCATAGACCCTGCCAGTGTCAGCAAAATGCAGCTGATTGACAGTGCTAATAGCTTTGGTCTAGCCGGCACCGTAGTAATACCCATAGCCGTAGCCTTTACCTTGATTACGGTGAGCTTTATTGATTAAAAAACCAACAGCCATTTCTTTAGGTAACAAGCTTACCGCTTGCTCTATTTCAGATAGCTTAGAATGGTTTTCTTCAACAACCAGCACTCCCTGACCACACATAGCCGCCATTACCGCGGTTTCATTAACACCCAATAAGGGTGGTGCATCAAAAATAACGATACGGTCAGAATATCGTGAAGCAAATTCATTGGCTAGCTGCAACATCCGCTCACTGGCCAGCAGCTCAGTAGACAAGTGGTGTGGTGAGCCTGCAGTCACAATTTTCAGTCGATCGACATTGGTACTCAGTATAATGTCGGATGCTTTAATAGTGGAAGATAACAAGTAATCTGTTAAACCAATATCATGATGAATATTCAGTGTTTTAGACACATTAGGTCGTAGTACATCTGAATCGACCAGCAGTACAGTTTTATCCTGTTCCAGCGCAATACTCAGTGCCAGATTAATAGCAGAAAAGGTTTTTCCTTCCCCTGGTCTGGAGCTACTGACTAAAATCAAATTAGCATGATGCAGGCTGGAGCTGAGCGCACCGAAGGCATTATTAATTAACTTGCGTTTAATCACCCGGTACTCTTCATTAATCAAGCGCCTGTCACTGGTCAGTGATACAAAATGTTGGCGTTCCAGCTGTGCGAGATCCAGATTGATTAACGTATTGTTGCTTTGCGCCCACCCCGACCGGCTTGCTGTGTTATAGCTAGTATCAGCCTTAATGCTCGTTGCAGCTGGTGTAACACCTACTGCATCAAAAATTGGTATTTCTGATTCATCCGCAAGCACTGACTCTGGCGCCACTGGCAATTTTTCTGTTGCTTCATCGCCTGTATTTGCCACAGTGACAGCCGCATGCTGTTTATTGACCGCTTGTTCAATGGTACTGAACTGCTCAACATCGGTTGCTTTAGCCTGCTGCCCTGTGGTTTCCGGCCCGCTATTATTGCTGCTTTGAACCAGGTCTTTCTGACGTGTAATGGCTTTTTCTATTGTGCTCATCGGATCACCCTCAATAACAACTCTGCAGAGCGCCCAAATAACACTTCATTACTGAGCAAGGCCACATAACATAGCAACAGCCCACCACTTAGCATGGTGAAATATAAAAAGTGCAATCTGACCTGGCGTAAAATTTTACTTTTATCGGTATGCGAGACCACGCCAAACACCGGTAAATTGCTGATACTTTGCAATTGTGATGCCCGTGATAACACCGGCGAAATCAGGCTGCGTAAAAACGCCATGCCGATCCCCGCACCAACGCCTAACACTAACACCAAGGTGTAAAACAACCCACGATTAGGCCCTGATGGTGTTAGCGGTACCCTTGGCGGCTCAATGATATTAAATTGCACATCTTGCTCGGAGGCATCAGCCCGGCGGGAAAGTTCAGCTTGTTCGCGCCGGTTTAGCAAGGCTTCATATTTTGATTTAGTCACATCATAGTCGCGGTTTAGGGCGGTAAATTCAGCTTCTATTTCCGGGATTAAATTCAGTTTACTTTCTAAGTCATTCACTCTGGCTTCAAAAGCCTGCACCCTAACACGGGTCGATGCCACTTCAGTTTCTAGTCTGGCAACACTTATCCGCAATTCCTGATATACCGTATTCTGATTAAAGCCACTGCCCTGCCCAGGTCGATCAACAGACATTTGCGCCAACACCTGAAGTTCTTCTTCACGCTGCTGCTCAAGGCGTTCTAATAAGCGTTTGGTTTCCATTACATCAGGATGATTTTCAGTAAAACGAATCAATAAGCTATCCATTTGCCCTTGTAAAGCACGGATCCGCTCATCAAATTGCGTTGCCACACCGCCACTACTTCCGGCAAAAGGCATAATACCAAATACCGGTTCTTCACCCGCTAATTGCGAACGTGCAGAAGCCAAGCGGGTTTCCAGCTCTTTCAGTTCTAGCCGGGCACTATCTAAGCGCTGTACTTCACTTGACATCTGGCTGTAATAGTCACGCTCAGAACCCGGCAGTACATTTAAGCGGTTCTTTTTAAAATCGGATAACCGCACTTCAGCTTGCATTAAACGTCGCTCGTAATCAGCAATTTCACTATTTAAAAAGCGCTCTGCAGCAATAGATTCTGCCCGGCTGGTGCCAATGCGGCTTTCAACGAAAGTGTTCAGTGTTTCCTGCACGACCTTCAATGCGGTTTGCGGCTGCGGATTACTGTAAGCAATAACAAAGATGTTTTCACGGCCGGTACCAGAAATCTTTATCTGTTTTTGTAAGGAATCAATCAGCGCTTCAAATTGTTTTTCATCCCTGGCCTGAATATCTAAATCGGTAGCCCTGGCAATTTTCTCCAGATTAGGACGGCTAAGTAAAGTCCGGGCCATCATCTTAATTTCGTCTTCAGAATTGGTCTGAATGGCTAAACCACGAAGTAAAGGCTCCAGAAAAGTGCGGGTTTCAACATACAAGCGGGAGCTGGCTTCAAATGTTGGTGGTAGTTGGTATACATAGGCCCAACCAACCGGACAAATCAGCCAGGCGGTAATAATGATATAACGTCGTCTTAGCCATATGCCCTGCAAATAGGTATAGGCCAACTCAAGTAACTGCTGAATTTCTTTCACGCTTCCTCCCTGAATAACATCCTGCCGACAACACCGGCGCTACAGCAACCGCGGCCTAGAACCAGGCTTCCGGAATAATAATAATATCACCGGGTAAAATATCGACGTTCGCAGCGATATTTCCCTCACGGATCAGATCATCCAGTTTGATCCGGTATGTGCGTTGCCCACCATAAACCGAACGCACCAATTTTGCATTGTTACCTGCCGCATATTCCGTCAGGCCACCAACAGCGATCATCAGATCCAACAGCGTCATATATTCACGATAAGCGATAGCCTGAGGACTCACTGCCTCGCCAATCACTCTGACCTGTTCACTGTATGGCCCCACAAAATTGGTTACCGATACCGTCACAACAGGGTCCCGGATGAATTTGCCGAGTATCTGTTCGATATCACGCGCCAACTGGGTAGGTGTTTTACCGCTGACTTCAACATCCTCAACCAGCGATGTCGAAATTTTACCGTCCGGCCGTACAATAAAGCTGCCAGACAATTCAGGGTTACGCCAGACAAAAATTGTCAGGGTGTCATTTGGGCCAATTAAGTATTGGTAATTATCAACCGAAGTGGTCATGGAACTATGTACTGTGGCACGTGGCAGATAGGGCGTACGGGCGCACGCTGCTAAAAGAGTAACCGTTACCAGTGCCAAAACCAGCACTTTCAGTAGTCGATTTGCAATCATAAAACGCATCCTTTTGTTTGCTGCCCCATCAATATACCCAAAAATTTACGCTTGTGCTGCAAATTTTGAAAATTAAATTTTTGCTTTGTTCTAGAAATCGACGATAAATTAGGCTAGATTTATGTCCGGAAACAGCGCAAACTCGCTGTCCACTGCTTCAATGCAGCCTAAGCACAACAGACGTACAAGGATGTCGTTATGAGTCACACCCGCCGCAATGGAAAAAGCGCGCTTGCAGATAAGTTATTTCTCTTAGGTGAAGTGAGCCTGCTGTTGATATCTGGTTGGCTGGCATTTGTTCTTTACGCACAATGGTTTACCGCCGTTCCGTTAAATCTTCAGCTGATCAACATAGCGCTTTTTACCTGTGGCGTTATGCTGTGCGCCCTTTCTGTTGGTTTGTATGATCAAAAGCTTAGAGAATGCCACAAAGGCATCCTCAAACGCGTGGTGATCACCTTACTGATGAATGCTTTTTTGCTGGAAGTCTTAATCTTTAACCTGTTTAGCTCAATTCATGTTAGTGCCTTATTTGTATTAATGGCATCTGTGTTAGCAACACTCTTCATTTCAGCCTTTCGCGCGCTGTTTCATTACAGTGACATCACCTTAACCAGCCGGCGTCGGGTGTTGGTATTGGGCGCCGGTGAACGCGCAGCCATTATTGAGCGACGGATGCGCCGTAATGTTGATAAACGCAATTTCGAAATTGTGGGTTTTGCCAAAATTGAAGGCGACAAAGATAGCTGTATCCCTGAATCTAAATACCTGCATTTTGATTACAAAAAAGATTTATTTCAGTTCGCCTCTAAGCATGGTATTGATGAGTTGGTGATCGCCTGTGATGAACGCCGCAATATGTTGCCGGCAGAAGATTTATTTAAATGCAAAAGTCGCGGCATTGAAGTCATTGAAATACTTGATTTTATAGAAAAAGAAACCGGTCAAATCGCGGTTAACCTCATCTATCCCAGCTGGGTTATCTATGCCAATGGTTTGAAATCCAGCCAGACCTTTAAAACCAATCTTGACTATCGCCTGAATGCGTTACTGGCATTGATATTACTGGCAATCACCTGGCCCATCATGTTGTTAACGGCACTACTGATTTATCTGGAAGATGGTCGCAGAACCCGCGCCTCGGTGTTTTATAAACAAATACGGGTCGGTTTTGATGGCAAGCCTTTTCATATTCTGAAATTTCGTAGTATGCGTCCTGATGCCGAAAAAAATGGTGCACGCTGGGCAGCAGCAGATGACGACAGAGTCACCCGCGTCGGTAAAGTCATCCGCAAGTACCGGATTGATGAATTACCGCAGCTACTGAATATTTTATCCGGTGATATGGGTTTTGTCGGGCCCCGCCCGGAACGGCCAGAGTTTGTGCACCAGTTGGTCAAAGATATCCCTTATTACGATCAGCGTCATAATGTCAAACCTGGCCTGACAGGCTGGGCGCAATTAAAATATCCTTACGGTGCCACCGCTGAAGATGCAATGGAAAAGCTTAAGTTTGATCTCTACTACATCAAACATCGCAGCTTACTACTGGATTTAATGATCTTGGTTCGCACTGTTGAAATAGTGTTGTTTGGAAAAGGACGCTAAGCGCAATGACAAAAAGCAGTATTGTCAGCAACGCCTTAACCGTAGACGTCGAAGACTATTTTCAAGTGGCCGCTTTCGATAAACAAATCATGCCAGCAAATTGGGATAGCATGCCTGTGCGGGTGCAGCACAACACCATGCGTTTGCTTGATTTGTTTGATCAACATCAGGCTAAAGCGACCTTTTTTATGCTCGGCTGGGTGGCTGAGCGCTACCCTCAATTAGTACAGGAAATTCAACGCCGCGGTCACGAGTTGGCCAGTCATGGATACGCCCATGCTAAAGCCACAGAGCAAACACCAGAGCAGTTTTTTCAGGACGTACACCGCGCTAAATTATTGCTTGAAGACATCAGTGGTCAAGCGGTAACAGGATACAGAGCACCAAGTTTTTCTATTGGTAAGCAAAATGAATGGGCCTTTACTGAGCTAAAGCGCGCAGGTTACCAATACAGCTCCAGCACTTACCCTATCAAGCATGATTTGTATGGTACGCCAGACTGGCCACAGCAGCCATATCTGCGTGCGGAAGGGATCTGGGAGTGTCCCATGCCAGTGTTGTCGTTAATGGGCAGACAATGGCCTATTGCCGGCGGCGGCTATTTTCGCTTGCTGCCCTATTGGCTGAGTAAAAAGCTGATCCAACGTTATCAATTACAAGATCAATCACCCTATATGTTTTATTTTCATCCATGGGAAATTGACCCTGAGCAACCCAGAATTGCCGGTGCCCCACTGAAATCAAATTTCAGACACTATGTTAACCTGAAAAAAATGGAAGCTAAGTTGTGCCTGATGCTACAGGATTTTAACTGGCAAACACTGAGTAAGGTGTATCAGCCACTTTTTCAACGCTAGGGATTAGCATGTACCAGATCGTGACATTAGCGCCGGGAGATCAGCGCAGTAAAGCATGGGATGAGTTTGTTCATCAGGATGAACACGGCAGCTTTTTTCATTTATCCAATTGGCAACACATCTTAACAGAGCTGGGGCACCAGTGTTATTACCTCTATGCCACCTCTGGTAATGATATAGTCGGCGTGTTGCCACTGGCCAGAGTGCGCAGCCGTTTATTTGGCGACGCCTTAATCTCCACGCCCTTTTGTGTCTATGGCGGTGCCTTGGGAGCTGAGCCGGTAAAGCGTTATCTGGAGCAACAAGCGATAGCGTTAGCCAGACAACTCAAGGTGGATCACCTGGAACTGCGTTATCAATATCCGCAGCAGAATGATTTAGAAACGCGCAGCCAGCATGCTTTTTTTAGCTGTCCGCTGGCGGAGGATGCCGACGCTATCCTGGCGGGCATCAAGAAAAAGCAACGGGCGGTCATTCGCCAGAGTATGACCCAGCAGTTAAATTTTACCCTGGATAAGCAATCTGAAGATTTTTTTCAAACCTATTCGGAGAGTGTCCGAAACCTGGGTACTCCGGTATTTTCTAAGCGTTATTTTTCCAACTTACTGTATTACTTTCCGCATCACACAGACATTTTAACCGTGCGCAAAAATGGCAAAGCCGTATCCAGCGTGCTGAGTTTTTATTATAAAGGTCAGGTGATTCCCTATTACGGCGGCGGTGTTCAGGCTGCCCGGGAGTTAAAAAGTAACGATTTTATGTATTACCAGCTGATGTGCCACGCC
>NZ_DAINOE010000052.1:0-1267 GCF_036735525.1 Arsukibacterium sp.
ATTAATTCACGGTCAAAATACCAGGCCAGATGTTCATCTACCTCAATTTGAATATCGACATGGCGATATCGGCTGAAACTCTGATTATGCAGCAAAATTTCTTCAAGAATATCCGCTGGAAAATGTTCATCCAAATGCAGAGGTAACTGATTTTTTTGTAAACGGTATAAACTGAGTAATTGCAGTAAGTTAGAATTTAAACGACTGGCTTCGTAATGCAGTCTGGATAATTCATCCCGGGCGTCACTCGTTAGCACAGCAGCTTCCTGCTCTAATACTTCAGTAGATTGCAGTAACAAACATAATGAGTTTTTCATGTCATGCACACTGGCTGCCAGTACGGTAGCAAAATCAATTTCCGCATGTTGGTTCGACATCTTTTTCCCCATAATAAACACTAAACTATTAAGGCAGCTCCGCACTTCATCAGTTATCTTTGCTACTATTGGTTATAGCAAATTACAAATTAAAAATAAGTTGGAATATCTTGGCGCTAAGGTATATTAGCCAATGATAGGCTAAAAACGGACCGATTATCGATGAAATTACAACAGCTGCGTTATATCGTTGAGGTGATGAACCACAACTTGAATGTTTCCTCAACGGCAGAAAGCCTGTTTACATCGCAACCTGGGATCAGCAAACAAGTGCGTATGCTAGAAGATGAGCTGGGTATTCAGGTATTTGGTCGCAGTGGTAAGCATTTGACCCATGTTACGCCTGCCGGGCGTGAAGTGATTGAAATTGCCCAACAAATACTGTCCAAAGTCGAGAGCATAAAAGCGGTGGCTAAAGAGCATACGCTGCCGGATCAGGGCAAGTTAAATATCGCCACCACTCATACTCAGGCGCGCTATGCGTTACCGTCGGTAATCAGTGGTTTTATGCAGAAATTTCCCAAGGTGTCATTGCATATGCACCAAGGGACACCGCAACAAATTTCGGAAGCCGCCTCTCGTGGCGAGGCTGATTTTGCCATTGCGACTGAAGCTTTACACCTGTATGGCGATCTGGTGATGTTGCCTTGTTACCATTGGAATCGCAGCGTCATAGTGCGTCAGGATCACCCGCTGGCGCAGCTAATGCGGCCAATCAGCATTGAAGATGTGGCTCAGCACCCCATAGTCACTTACGTCTTTGGTTTTACCGGACGCTCAGAATTAGACCGGGCGTTTGCAGCTCAAGGATTGGAACCGAAGATAGTTTTTACTGCAACCGATGCCGATGTGATTAAAACCTATGTCAGGTTGGGTTTAGGTGTTGGCGT
>NZ_DAINOE010000052.1:1367-22553 GCF_036735525.1 Arsukibacterium sp.
TTTATGAAATTTGTCAAAGTGTTAGTCATGTTTAGCTGTAGTCTTTTTTGGTTAACTGCCTGCCAGCCTGCAGAGCAAAACCAGTCTGTAGAAACGCAACCCGCTGCCTATGCGGTCTCTCCCCCTGAATGTAGTTTAACCCTGGGTTTTGATGCCTGGGAACCTTACCAATATATGACAGTGGGTAATGTGGTGACTGGCTTGGACATTGAGCTGGCCAGAACCATTGTTGCGGGAATGAACTGTGATTTACAAATAATGCAAGCCAGCTGGGTAGAATTATTGGGTATGCTGCGCGAAGGGCAGATAGACTTTGTCCTTGGTGCTTCACTAACGCCTGAGCGCCAGAGCTTTGCCCATTTCTCTGAACCTTACCGGCAAGAGCGGTTTGCGCTATACGTCCGCACCGAGCAAGCTACTTTGCCGTATCAGGACATGCGGCAATTTTTAGCCGCTGGCCATAAATTAGGTATAGTCAATGATTACTATTATGGTGATGAAGTGGCTGAGCTGTATGCGGATGACAAATTTAATGCTCAGTTTGTTGGCGCCATTATCAGCGAAATGAATATGGCTCGCTTACTTGATGAGGAAATTGACGGTTTTTTAGAAGACAGCTTTGTGGCTACGTCTATTTTACGTCGTAAAGGCTTGGATCGTTTTATCGAGCCACATCAGATAAGCCTCGGTAATTCTGATGTGTTTGTCATGTTTAGCAAGCAGTCAGTAGAGGAACAGCAAGTCGTGCAGTTTAATGACATCCTCAGACAATTACAAAATAATGGCGAGTATCAACGGCTAATGGATAAATACCAGCAATAAATTTATTGCAAGTTAAACTGCCGGGCCAGAATGTCGGCAGTAAAACTGGCTTTCAAATAAAACCCTCTGGGCAGGGTAAAGGTAGGTTGGCCATATTTACCAACTGCTGCAGTTAATGCCCGACTGTCAGCGGCTTTTGGCCGCAATTGCAGTGCTTTGCCGTGAGCCCCTTTTATCTGATCAATGCCCCCTAAAGTGATCAGCTCCATTAACTCTTCCCAATCCTGTCGCAGCATCTGCTGCTGAGCCTCATCAGGTTGCCATAAAAAAGGCGTACCTAATTGCCGTTCGGCAATAGGAATGTGGCGCTCGGCTAATACCGGCACCCACAATACTTTGGCTAATTTCTGACAGACCCAGCTGTCTTCCCATTGTTGACCGGCTACACCGGTCAGCGCGGCAACACAAACATAGGTGCTCTCTAATGGTTTGCCTTTTGCATTGATCGGCAAGCTTTTTAACTCCACTCCCAGTTTAGGGAAGTCTGGTAACGCTTGTGAGCCGGCTTCAGCACCTAGCGCCATTTCCAGTAACTGGCCAACCCAGCCTTTATCGCGCCGTAAATCAGTGGGGACTTTTTGCTGATACATTGCGGCAAGTTGGCCTATAGTCAGGCCGGCTATGCTCTGGCAGCGGGTCAGTAATTGGTCGATATTTTGCGGCGGCTGAGTCATGTAAAGCTCAACGAGTTAACAATGCATAACCCTAACATTTTTTGGCCGCGCTGGCTGCTCAAAATCCCGGCAAACTGACTTATGCACAAGGATCATAAAACGCAAGCCTAAAAAAATTGCAGCTAACATAATGAAAATCATCAATTTAATTTAGTCTTTCAAATACAGTTTTAAAGCAAAAGTAGAGTTATTCAATAACAACTTGTCACTTAAGCACAGCCTTATGCACAGTTGCTGTGAGAAAGTGCACAGAGACTGCTTGTGCATCATCGGGAATGTGGATAACTTTGAATAAGTTGACTGAAAATAGCCATTGCCGTCCTTGCCAGTTTGTGAAAGAATCTTTTACATAGCAGATAATGACTTGCTTGAGGGTTAAGAGTGATCGATGCCGAAGGGTTCCGCGCCAATGTCGGCATAGTGATTTGTAACACCCAGGGACAGGTGTTTTGGGCAAAAAGATATGGTCAGCATTCCTGGCAATATCCACAGGGTGGCATTGATGATGGTGAATCACCTGAGCAAGCCATGTTTCGCGAATTACATGAAGAAGTGGGCTTAAGACCAGAAGATGTCGAGATTATTGCGACAACTAAACACTGGTTACGCTACAAACTGCCGAAACGGCTAATTCGCAAAGACAGTAACCCGGTGTGTATCGGCCAGAAGCAGAAATGGTTTTTACTGAGACTGACCTGCAAAGAAGAAGACGTAAATCTTGCAAAAACCAGCCATCCGGAATTTGATAACTGGCGTTGGGTCAGTTATTGGTATCCGGTCAGGCAGGTGGTAGCGTTTAAACGTGAAGTGTATCGCAAGGTTATGAAAGAGTTTGCCCCAGTCGCTTTGCCATTTATCCGCAGGGATATTAAAAAAAATAATACAAAACCTTACAGTTAAATGAGGTTCTTATGTTAGGCCAGTTACGGCGAATTGTTCAGGATGTGGCCCAGGAGCCGGCACTAAACAATGCTTTAGCTGGCTTGGTGTCCAGTGTTAAAACCGCTTTGGCTACCGAATGCTGCTCGGTGTATCTGGCTGATTACAACGAGCAACATTTTATGCTGATGGCAACTGATGGCCTAAATCAGGACGCTGTTGGCAAAGTGATGATTGGCTTTTCTGAAGGCCTGATTGGCTGGGTAGGTCAACGTGAAGAGCCAATTAACCTGGCTCAGGCTCATCTTCATCCGCGTTTTAAAGTGACGCCCGAAGTCAGTGAAGACCACTTCTCGGCGTTTTTAGGTTGTCCGATTATTCATCACAGAAAAGTACTGGGTGTACTGACTATTCAGCAATCTGCCGAGCGGGTGTTCAGCGAGGACGAAGAGTCATTTCTGGTGACCCTGGCCGTGCAACTCGCTGCGGTGTTAGCCAATGCGGAAATGCGTGATGCCGCTAGCCAGAGTCCGTCATTTAAACATCAGGTGTCGCAGTTGGCTGGCTTGCCCGGCTCACCAGGTATCGCTATTGGTGAGGCTTATGTTTTGCAACCTGCCAGCGATTTTGATGCTATTTCGCTAAAACGCTCTGATGAACCAGAAAAAGAACTGGCGCATTTTTATCGGGCCGTAAAAATTACCAAAGCGGAATTTAACCGCTTGGCCGAGCGGGTAGCCGGGCATATCCCGGCCGATGCGTTGGCTATTTTTGATGTTTATCATCAGTTGCTGGATGCCGCTAGTCTGGGCCGGGAAATAGAACAACAAATCGCCGAGGGCTGGTGTGCTAAAAGTGCGCTGAAGCGGGTAGTAGAAAAGTTTGCCCGTCAATTTGATGATATGGACGATGCTTACTTGCGTGAGCGCGGCACCGATATTCGTGATTTAGGCCAGCGGGTGTTAAATAACCTGCTCGACTCGGAGCAGCGAAAAGTAAAACTGCCAGAGCAAGTGGTATTGGTCGCAGAGGAATTGACGGCCACTATGCTGGCAGAAATTCCGCGTGATAAGCTGGTAGCGGTGGTGTCGCTGCGCGGTTCAGTTAACTCTCATGCTGCTATTATGGCAAGGGCTTTAGGTGTGCCGGCAGTGATGGGCGTCAGTGAGCTACCGTTGTTACATTGGCAAAGCCAGCGGGTGATTGTTGATGGCTATCAGGGGCATATTTTATTATCGCCGGTTGAGGCGATTTGCCAGGAGTATCAACGCTTAATCAATGAGGATGCAGCGCTTAATGCCCGCTATCAGCAGGATATAGCGCTGCCTTCGCATACCCGCTGCGGCGCAGCATTTAAATTGATGGTGAACTGCGGTCTGGCAATTGAACTGGAAACCAACAGTACCGATCATACTGATGGTGTCGGGCTGTATCGAACCGAGTTTCCTTTTATCATCAAAAGCCGGTTTCCCACAGAGCAAGAGCAGGTGGATCTTTACCGGCAAGTGCTTGAAAGTTATGCCGGCAAACCCGTAGTCATGCGCACCCTGGATGTCGGCGGTGATAAAGCGCTGCCTTATTTTAGCATTATTGAAGAAAACCCCTTTTTAGGCTGGCGTGGTATTCGCCTGACACTGGATCATCCCGAGATATTCTTAGTGCAAATTCGGGCCATGTTAAAAGCTGGCCTGAGCAGCGCTAATTTGCATATCTTGCTGCCGATGATCACAGATCTAGCCGAAGTGGATGAAGCGCTGAGGATGATCCGTCAGGCATGTTTTGAAGTCAGTGACGAGTTACAGGTAGCGATTCCCAGGCCCAAAGTTGGAGTAATGATTGAAGTACCCTCAGTCATGTATTTGCTGCCTGAATTAGCAGCCAAAGTCGATTTTTGCTCGGTGGGCACCAATGATTTAACCCAATATTTGCTGGCGGTCGATCGAAACAATCCCCGGGTGGCAGGTCTTTATGATGCGATGCACCCGGCATTACTGCGCGCGCTGTTTCAATTAGGGCAGCAGGCTGAGGGGCTTAAATTTCCTATCAGTATTTGTGGTGAGCTGGCGGGTGAGCCTGCCGGGGTATTATTGTTGATGGCCATGGGCTTTAACCATTTCAGTATGAATAGCAGTAATCTGGCGCGTATAAAGTGGTTGTTGCGCCGGGTGGATATGGCAGATTTAACGGCGCTCTTACCACAAGTGCTGGCCTGTCATTCGGCTAAGCAGGTGCGTGCTCAGGTACAGCGTTTTTTAGAGCAGCAACATTTACTGACTCAGCTACGCGCCTGATAAGCTGCAATTCTTTTACTGGCCTGCTACACTCCCCGGCGTATAAATGATGAGAGACTTACCTTGTTAACTGTGATGCTGATATCTGCCCTGAGTGGTGCTGTCGTAGGGGTGCTGGCCGGGTTACTGGGCATAGGTGGCGGCCTGATTATAGTGCCTATTTTATTTGTGTTGTTACCGGCAATGCAGATAGTGCCCGTTGAACACGCTATGTTAGTGGCGGTGGCAACCTCGTTAGCGTCTATCATTATTACCTCCAGCTCATCTGTGCTGGCCCATCATAAACGCAGCAATGTGCCCTGGGATATTGCCGGTGCCATTATGTTTGGTGCGGCAATAGGCGCCTGGAGTGCAGGCTATCTGGCGCATCATATTAATGGCAGCACGTTAAAACTGATTTTTGGCTGCTCAGTGTTACTGATTGCCTTACGTATGCTGGGCTCCCGCTCTGTGGTGGGCATGGCCAGTTTGCCTGCAAAAGCGCCGCTGGCGGCCTTAACCTCAGTGCTCGGCGCTATTTCTAGTTTGCTGGGTATTGGTGGCGGCGCGCTTATTGTACCCGTGCTGAATTATTTTTCGGTTGACATGCGCCGGGCTATTGGCTGTGCGGCAGCCGCTGGTATCGCCATAGCGGTGTTTGGTACTCTGGGCTATGTGCTGGCAGGTTGGCAGCAATATCCGCTGAGTGCGGGTTTTTTTGGTTATATCTATTTACCGGCGCTGCTGGGTATAGTCTGCACCTCGGTATTTACCACATCTATTGGCGCGGCCTTGACCCAACGCTTGCCCCTGCTGGCCATTAAGCGGGTGTTTGGCGTGTTTTTAATGCTGATTGGCGCCAGAATGATTTTTAGTTAAGCCGGATCTGCGGCAGAGAAAGGATATTATGAGTAATAGTTATATTGCGTTTCCGGCTATCGATGCTGTGGCGTTTAAGATTGGGCCTTTAAGTGTGCATTGGTATGGCTTGATGTATATGCTGGCTTTTGCCATCGCCTACTGGCTGGCCAGTCGTGCCGCTGCTAAACCTGGCTCTGGCTGGACTGCCGAGCAGGTCAGCGATCTATTGTTTTACGGCTTTTTGGGCGTCATTTTAGGCGGCCGGATTGGCTATGTGCTGTTTTATAATTTTTCGGAATTTTTAGCCCATCCGCTTTACCTGTTTAAAGTATGGGAAGGGGGGATGTCGTTTCATGGCGGCTTATTAGGCGTGCTATTAGCCATGGCCTGGTTTGCCCGGCGTTATAACAAAGCCTACCTGCAATTAGGTGATTTTGTGGCGCCGTTAATTCCGCTGGGGCTGGCTGCAGGCCGTCTGGGTAACTTTATTAATGCTGAGCTGTGGGGCCGCACCACTGATGTGCCCTGGGCCGTGATGTTTCCGGGCGCAGGCCCTCTGCCGCGGCATCCGTCGCAGCTGTACCATATGCTGCTGGAAGGGGTACTGTTGTTTTTGGTGATTATGCTGGTGCGCCGTTTAAAGCCTGCCACAGGTATGCTGGGCGGGGTGTTTTTAACCGGTTATGGCTGTGCCAGATTTTTTGTAGAATTTTTCCGTGAGCCGGATGCGCATCTGGGTGAACTGGCATTGGGTATGACCATGGGGCAGTGGTTGTGTTTACCGATGATTATCGGCGGTACAGGTTTGATGCTGTTTGTCTATCGTCAGGGCCAACAGCAAAAAGGAGTAACAGCGAAGTGAAGCAATATCTTGATTTAATGCGCCATGTGTTAGAGCACGGCCATCATAAAACTGACCGCACCGGTACCGGCACTATCAGTGTGTTTGGCTATCAGATGCGGTTTGACTTACAGCAGGGATTTCCGCTTATAACCACCAAAAAATGCCATCTGCGTTCTATTATTCATGAGCTGCTATGGTTTTTAAAAGGCGAAACCAATATTGGCTACTTAAAAGCCAATGGTGTGTCTATCTGGGATGAGTGGGCGACACCTGAGGGTGAGTTAGGGCCGGTATATGGTGCCCAGTGGCGCAGCTGGCTGGCAGCAGATGGTACTGTTATTGACCAGATCAGCCAGCTACTGGCGGATATAAAACGGACTCCGGATTCGCGCCGTTTATTGGTCAGTGCCTGGAACCCGGCCGTGCTGCCCGATACCCGTTTCTCGCCACGTGACAATGCGGCTATGGGTAAACAGGCGTTACCGCCATGCCATACCTTATTTCAGTTTTACATTAACGATGGCAAATTATCTTGTCAGCTGTATCAGCGCAGTGCCGATATCTTTTTGGGTGTGCCTTTCAATATTGCCAGCTATGCTTTATTAACCCTAATGATAGCGCAGGTGGCTGGGTTGCAGCCGGGCGACTTTGTACATACCTTTGGTGATGCGCACCTGTATGTTAATCATTCAGAGCAGGTAAATACTCAGTTGGCACGTGAGCCCTTACCCTTACCCACGATGCGGCTTAACCCAGAAGTAACCGATCTGTTTGCCTTTAGCATTGACGATTTTACGCTGGAAGGCTATCAGGCGCATCCGCATATCAAAGCACCGGTGGCTATTTAGCAGCGGTTTGCTCACAGTGAATGGCCCGTTTGCCTAAAAGCTGGCCTGCTTCTTGCTAATATTTATCTGTCTGGCGCACTTTTGACGGTGCGCTCTGGCGACAGTGGTTTGTGCCCGGCATACAACTGAGCCTAAGTTCGGAAATAAAGCAGAGGTGTTATGTGAAAATTTTGCCAGTAGTCATTAGCACGCTGTTTAGCGTCGTGCTCAGCGCATGCGTCAGTGCGCCAGTGCCCAGTATTGGCGAGCGGGCTCAACATAACCTTAGCCATCATCCGGTAGATTTTTATACTGAACGTCTGGCTACCAGCTTATTCCGCCAGCTCAGTGAGCAGCGCGGCGTTGGTCAGGCGCCAAATATTGCTGTGAGCAATTTTTTACCGGCAGGTTCTTTAACACCGCAAATGCAGGATGAACAACAACTATTGCTGACCAGTCAGCTCAGTGAAAGTATGTTGTCGCATGCCCGAAGCCTGGGCTATGCGGTATTTGAATACCGGCTGAGTGATACCCTGCTGTTAAACGGCCAGTTTGAACAGGCGCTCAGCCGCGATGCCGCTCAGCTCTCAAACTTAGGTAATGTTGATACCATACTCACCGGGACCTATAGTCTGACGCAGGATGCGCTAATCCTCAATGCCCGGCTGGTGTATTTACCGACGAAACAGGTACTGGCCGCCGCTACCGATTATTTGCCGGTAAATGTATTTTGGAGCACGCAACAAGTGAATAAAAGAGCCGGTTATTTTTATCGGCAGGACCGCTCAGGAGAACAACGATGAAGTCTTACTTAACCTTTAGTGCAGCGGTGTTATTAACTGGCTGTGCCAGCGCCCCTAATACCGTGGCGGTGGAAGGCGTTCAATCTCAGGCTGACGATGCCCGTAGCCAACGTATTCAGCGCGCTGCGCCGGTAGCGGCAAATACTGTTACCCCGGCGAGCCCGCAACTGATACTGCAGGAGCTACCGCTGCTAACAGTAAATGATTATGCCCGTAATTTAGTGCATGAGTTAATGAGCTTGCAGCAAGCACTGGATGAAAACAGCTTTATTGGTGTCACAGATTTCAGTTTTGTTGATAGTGCGCTGGATAAAGGTTCAGTGTTATCGCATCATTTGAGCGAAGCGCTGATTTATGATTTTCATAAATTTGGTGTGCCGGTACTGGATTACAAAGTCACCGATTATATCCGGGTAACCCCAAGCGGTGATTTTGTGTTAAGTCGTAATTATCAGGAACTCAGTGCTGAGGTGCCTATCCGCTATGTAGTGACAGGTACCCTGACCAGCCATCAGCAGGGCATATTGGTCAATGCCAGGCTTATCCAGATTGACAATAAACAGGTGGTTTCGGCCGCCCGTAGCTTTATTCCTCGGCATATAGTTCAGGCGCTTATCTCCAGTCAGGGCGAACAGCAACTGCGCATTAAACAGGGCTAAAGTAGTTAGCAAAATGGCCGATAACACCTTATAACTAAAGTGATATCGGATAGCCCATGAAACATCTGCTGACTAGCACAGTGGCGCTGGTGTTATGCACCAGCTGCAGTCTTTATCCTCATTCTGAACAGGCAAGCCAGGCTTTGTACGAGACGGGCTATGACCCTTTAACACATACAGAATCCACCACCACAGCAGCAATCACTAAGGCTCCTGTAGCTACGCGGCAGTACCAGATGGAGTTGGGCTATTATGCCGTTCCCACGACACGGCTGGCGCAACATAAATCGCTGGACGATTATGCTGCCCAGTTAGCGATGCAGCTGCAACCTCATTTACAACGTTTGCCAGCGGATGCCACTATTGCCGTTGCCAGCTTTGTGCTGCAAGAACCGTCTCTGGAGCAGCTTACGCCTTATGGCTATCAGTTAGCAGAAAGCCTGATCTTTCAGGTGCAGCAGCTTGGTATCAATATGGTTGATCATACCGTGAGTAATGGCTTGCAGTTAACAGCTCAGGGCGATTTAGTGTTTAGCCGTCTGGGCTGGCGTGTCAGCCCTCGTCAGCAAATTGACTATGTGTTAAGCGGCACTCTGCAGCAAAATAATCGCGGTTTATTGATTCAGGCCAGGGTGATTAACTTTCAGAGCAAAGTAGTGGTCGCCAGCGCCCAGCAATTGATCCCACAATTTGTGCTGGATGCACAACAAGCGCAGTTATGGCTGCCCCAACAGGAATCGAACCTGTAACTGCCCCTTAGGAGGGGGCCGTTATATCCATTTAACTATAGGGCATGTGACTAGGGTGTCAGCGCGCGAAAGTCTAACAGAATAATGCGCTTATGTGAACGTCTGATTAGCGGCTGGAGACGCTAAGCAGATCGCCGATTTGCAAGTGACTGAGCAAATGTTGCTCGGTAGAGCTGGCCCAGGCGTGATGCTCGGTTAGTTCGGTAATCGTGAGCTGCAAAGGGTTGTGTATTAAGCGTTTAACTTCGGGTTGTGTAGGATGGCGCTGTACCTGAATGACCTGCAGTGTATCGCCGGTTTTAAGGCCATGCGCCATGCCCATATTCAGCATAACCTGTTGCTGACGAATAGCGCTGATTCGGGTGGTGAGTGGTTTGCATTGGGTTAATTGCTGGATATCATCTGCCACGGCTTGCAGCACATTGTCAATTTTCTGACCATAGGGGAGCTGCCAGAAGGCCTGGCTATGGCTGGCCGGCGAGTGGTTACTCTCGGCCCAGTTGGCGCTGGTTCTGTATTCTTGTTGATGGCGGATTTTGTGCTGCAGTAAGTCATACAAAATAACGTCAATGGCAAAGAATCGTTGCTGGTTATTGCTCTGCCAGAAGCGGTTTGTAAGAGGGCCCAGCGACATATCCCGTATAGTGGCCAATAAGGTATAGCTATAGCCCTGCACGAACAGGCTGTCGCTGACCGCTGCCGTTAACTGCGTCATACTAAAAACTTCTTTGGCTGGCGTCGCTAATACCGCCGGACTATAATCGCGTAGTTTGTGCGACAACTGGGTCGTGACATCATCACCAATGTTAAATAACTGACCATGCACCGCATCCTGACGGCTGTGTAATGCGACCTGGCTTAACAGTAAGGGTTGACGGAATTGCCGGCTTTGGCAAGCATGATGCTGTGCCAGGATCTGGGCTCTGAGTACTACCGTAACTTGATTATTGCTGTGTGTTTCAGACACTAACTGAATTTGCTGAAATTCAGCATCGCTACTCAGACTTAACTGTTGCTGAGTCATAATGCCTTTTACCAGCTGTTGGCGGCTATCCAGCCTGGCACCGGCAAATAACGCTGCGCGGTGCAATGCATCATCTATGGCTGCCTGGCGGGCGGCCTGAATATTGCCTTGTTCAATTAGTGCCTGACCAGTGGTTTCATACCAGTTCGCTTTTAGCCCGGTGCTCGCTAACAGCAAAACCAGCAAACTGAGGTGGATGACCTTATTCATATCGGGCAAAAATCCTTGATTTAGTAATAGCTCACGCCGAAGCATCAGCCAATTTCAGCTATATGATGTCTAAACAAGCAAGACTTATGCCGCTTCAGCGATGGTTTACATAGTGATAGCTTACAAGCTGGCGCGAATATTGCTTTTAAACAGCTCAATAGGGTAAATCGATTGGTTGACAGGCAATATTCTGCCAGCCGTTTTAACAGGACGTGCGTTATGAACAAACTTATTCCTGCGGTTAGTTTAGTCTTCAGCTTAGGCCTTAGCGGCTGTAGCCAGCTGTTTGATCGGCATATTCAGTATGAGACAGAAACGCCTGCGGCCTTTCCTATTTTAACCGCAGTCGGCTTTGCGCCTATTTCGGCACAACCGGGTGATACCCAAAGCCAGAAAATGTTATTGGCGATGCGGGCGTCAAAATTAGAAGCCTATCGCGAGTTGGCAGAGCGGGTCTACGGTCAGAGAATCGACAGTGACAATACCTTAAGTGCTATGGTTAGCCAGCATGACCAATTATCCGCTTCGGTGCAGGGAGTAATAAGAGGTGCCCGCGTGGTTAAAAGCTATGTCATTGATGATGCCTATTTTACTGAGCTGGAGCTGGATTTCAGAGAAGTGTATCACACAGTGCAAAATGTGCAGCCACAACAGCGGGTAAGAAGTGTCAGATATTTTTAGATTAAGCCAGCAAAGCTAAGTAAACAGCTAAGCTTTAATGCCTTTACCTTTGTTATCAAAGGCGGGTTTACCTTTATTAGTATAGGTAAGACCGGCTTTGCCGCGGGAAGATAATAACTCCGTTTTAAACCTCTCCAGCGTTAACTGGCTTTGTTCCAGTGCTTGCTGGTTAATATCGTTTTGGGTTTTACATTCTGCCAGTCGTTGTTCAAGAGGCAACAGATGCTCGCTAAACCAAGACGAAGATTTGGCATCGGCTAAGTCAGGATGCTGGCTGATACTATAGTCGGTATCGGTAATGTCTTGCAGTAATGCTAGTTTTTGCTGACCAATCTCAGTTAATTGTTCTGGTTGGCGAGCGGCAAGCGCGGCAAGTTCTTGCCGTAATAACAACAAAAGCGCATCCAATTGCGCTTGTTGTTGTTCAAGTAAGGTGGTGATGAGAGGTTGTTCACTCATTAGTGGCTACACTCATTTTTTTTCAAATAAGTCGCCTTCAAACTGCATAATACGGCGGGCCAGTTGCTCAAGATTAATTTTATATTTGCCTTCGGCTATAGCCTGCTTAATTTTATCGACCTTTTCCTGGTCGATACCACTGCTGGCGTTCGCTTTTTCCTGAAGCTTGGTCAGCTGCTGCGCCTGCGGCGTAATTGACACAGAATCTTGGCGCTGCAACGCAGTTTGCTGCGTAGTTTGCTGAGTCGTCGCTTGCTGCGTTGTACTTTGCTGACGCTGCAAAAGCTGATCGGCTTTATCGCCTTTTACTTGCGGAGTGTTCTGCAAGTTATTGATATTAATTGCCATAATGGAACCTCATCACCTTTAAACAAGTCCTTATGTTTAGGTTAACGGCAGTAAAGATAAAAACTTTAGGATTATTTTCTAAAATTTAACCCGCACCTGATTAACTGCAACCACTTCGGTTTGGATTGTGCGACCAGATTGTTGGTTACGCACTGGCACAGTATCACCCAAGGTACCATCGGTTTGAGCTATGCCAGTAGCAGATACCATTAAACCTTTGTTGTCAATCTGTATTGTAACAACATCACCGCGGCACACAAGGCAAAGATCCTGTAATGAGACTATTTGCCCCATATTAAGCGCACGGCGGCTGCGGGCGCCCAATAAACGTTGAGGATCAGCTTCCTGGTTACCTCGGATTAAGTGGCGCTCCCGGCTTTCCGTCTGCAACATATCTATGGTGAGTGGTGTGCCGGTAGCAATATTTTGACGCATCACGACGACGTCTATCAGCTCGGTCATTCTGACCGGAATATACAATTGCCAGGAAACGGGGCTATTGCAACTGATTTGCACAGTGCTTTGTCTTTGGTTACTGCGCTGCGTTAAACTAAATTGCGGCATGCTGTCACATGCCCTTGCGGCGATTCTGTTATCTAGCGCGGTAACCTGAAATTGGCGCTCGTTTGCATCAGTAATAGCCTCAGCGGCCAGCCACTGCTCTGTTAACTCGGTTAACTGCTGAGCACTGTAAAATTGCGTTTGCCCGTTACTGCTGCTGGCAAATAACAGGAAAAACAGCAATATCAGACTGTTGAAATAATTATTTTGATACTTTTTCATAAGGTTTCGGCTATGCTTTAATGTCAAAAATGACTACTATGCGCCTAATGACGACATAGCACTGTAATCGTGGTATGCCTAATAACAGGCAAAAATCATGCCTTCTTTTAGCTTAAGCAGCTATAGTTATCGGAAACAGGAGTAATAAATGGCAAGTATTCTTGATTCGGTCAATCAACGCACCCAACTGGTGGGGCAAAACCGCCTGGAATTATTGCTGTTTAAGCTGCCTGGTAAGCAACGCTATGGTATTAATGTGTTTAAAGTGCGGGAAGTCTTGCCTTGTCCGGCGCTCACCGCCATTCCGATGCGAAATAAGTTTGTGCGTGGTATTGCGCATATTCGTGGCCAGACTATCTCAGTAATTGATTTAAATCTGGCAACCGGGGGCAAGCCGATTGCCGATTTAACCACGGCATTTATTATTATTGCTGAATATAACCGCTCAGTGCAGGGTTTTTTAGTCAGCTCAGTTGATCGCATTATTAACACTAACTGGGATTCTGTTAAGGCACCACCTCAGGGGACGGGCGGCAAGCAAAGCTATCTCACCGCTATCACAGAATTTGAAGATGAACTGATTGAAATTTTAGATGTAGAAAAGATACTGGAAGAAATTTCTCCTTCACCCACTATACTGACCAGCACTTTTGATACAGACGTCATTGCGACAGATTTAGGTCAGCGCCTAATCCTTATTGCCGATGATTCGACGGTTGCGCGTAATCAGGTAAAAAAGGCATTGGAAAATCTTGGCGTGAAGATGCATTTGGTGAATAATGGCCGTGAAGCGTTAAATTATCTACAGTCGGTGGCAAAAGACTGTCAGAAATCTGTCACTGAAAAAATCGGTTTGCTGATATCTGATATTGAAATGCCCGATATGGATGGCTATACCCTGACTGCAGAGATTAAACAGGATCCACAACTAAAAGATCTTCATGTGATCCTGCATACCTCCCTGAGTGGTGTGTTTAATCAGCAAATGGTATTAAAAGTTGGCGCAAATGATTTTATTGCTAAATTTAACCCGGATGAACTTGCCGCAGCAGTGCAAAAATGGCTTCATGTATAATGACTTGTTAAAAGTATGGCTGGGTTAACTGGCTAAAAGGATGTTTGTGTCGAATAAAGAACTGCACGATGCTGAATATAAACTGTTTCGGGATTTTCTCGAGCAGCAGTGCGGCATTGTGTTGGGTGACAATAAGCAATATTTGGTCAAAAGCCGCTTAGGGCCATTAATGCAGCGTTTTGGTTTGGCTACCTTGTCAGAGTTAGTCGCTAAAACCTTAAGCCCGTTTGAGCGGCAATTACGTTCTGCTGTAATAGATGCGATGACGACCAACGAAACCTTATGGTTTCGAGATACCTATCCTTACGAGCTACTCAAAAAACAAATTTTGCCGGAGCTGGAAAAAAGTTGCCGCACGTTGAAAATCTGGTCTGCCGCAAGTTCATCCGGACAGGAACCTTATTCTATAGCGATGACCGGACTGGAATACCAGCAAGGCAGGCCAGGGGCCTTTAGTTTAGGCATCAATATCCTTGGAACTGACATCTCAAATACCATGCTGGAGCATTGTCAGCGTGCGGAATATGATGGTCTTGCTTTATCGCGTGGTTTGTCGCCAGAACGACGGACCAAGTTTTTTGAAGATAGCGGCAAAGGCATGATGCGGGTTAAAGACGCGGTACGCAAAAATGTTAACTTTCGCCATCTTAACCTGCTTGATAGCTACACCTTATTGGGCAAATTCGATATTATTTTTTGCCGTAATGTACTTATTTATTTTTCTCCAGATGTAAAAGCTAAGATAATCAAGCAATTTGCTCAAGCTTTAAATCCCAGAGGCTACCTGTTTCTGGGCGCATCTGAATCGTTATCCAGCGTGAATAATGACTTTGAAATGTTAAGATGTAACCCCGGCATTATCTACCGTAAAAAATAATTCATGAAATAGCTCTAAATTTGGCCTGCCTTTTGCATTTGTTTGTCCATTCCGTATTGGAGGTGGCAAAAAAATGGCAATCAGTTTTGAAAAAGCTTTTGGTGTGCACCCGCAAGCGCTATTAGTGCGTGATCGGCGGGCACAACTTATCTCGGAAAATATCGCGAATGCTGATACGCCGGGTTATAAAGCCCGTGATTTGGATTTCTCGCAAGCGCTGCAAAATGCGCAATCGAAGCAAGCCAGGCCCATGAGCCGTACCCATCTGCAGCATTTTGATTTGTCTACCGAAGTGCGCCAGGAAATGAAATTCCGCAACCCAGATCAGGCTGATACCGGCGATGGTAACAGTGTCGACATTCATCGTGAGCGTAATGCGATGATGCAAAATAGCCTGGAATATCAAGTCAGTTTGCAGTTTCTAAACAGTAGAATTTCTGGCCTTAAAAAGGCCATCGGTGGACAAGGACAATAATTATGAGCCTGTTTAAAGTATTTGATATCACCGGCAGCGGCATGACTGCACAGTCGGTCCGTATGAATACCACTGCCAGTAACATTGCTAATGCTAATAGTGTCAGCAGTAGCGCCGAACAAACCTACCGTGGGCGTCATCCGGTGTTTGCTGCTGAGCTGTCTGAAGCCCGGCGTCAGCAAGGGGATGGCGTTAATGTAAAGGTGTTAGGTATCGTCGAATCGGATGCACCACTTAATGTGGAATATGCCCCTAATCATCCACTGGCTGATGCAGATGGCTATATCTATAAACCCAATATCAACATTATGGAAGAGATGGCCAATATGATTTCGGCCTCGCGCTCTTATGAAACCAATGTGCAAACCGCAGACGCAGCGAAACAAATGCTGATGCGTACCTTGCGTATGGGCCAGGCTAGCGGCTAAGGATTAACATCATGAACACTATAAGTAATAACCCGTTAGACGGCATGTATTGGGATGATAAGAAAAAAGCTCAGGACAAAAATAACGGTGCTCTCACTCAAGCCGATTTTTTCGCGCTGTTAACCCAGCAACTGTCTTATCAGGATCCGACCAAACCGGTTGAAAATGATCAGATGATTGCGCAGATGACCAACTTTACTATGGCTGATGGTATTGGCTCACTGAATGAAAGCTTTAAAGGCTTAGCCGCCAGTATGACATCAAATCAGGCATTGCAGGCTTCATCTCTGGTTGGGCGCAGCGTACTCACACAGTCTAATCAGATGGTATTTACCGGTGAAAGTTTATCCCGCGGCCAGATCAATCTGGATCGGCCTGCAGATAATTTAAGGGTGCGTATTGAGAAGGCCAATGGCGAATTGGTGAGCACTTTTAATGTCAATAACCCGGCGTTGGGCAAAAATGATTTTGTCTGGGATGGTACTAATGCCAACGGCGAGTTTATGGATGCAGGTGTCTACAAAATTATTGTCGAAGCCAATTTTAATGGCAAGAATGAATCGATACCTGTGCAGGTGTTTACCCCTGTATCCAGTGTCAGTATGGCGAACAACGGCCAGGGTATTACCCTGAATTTACTTGGTTTGGGGTCTATCAAACTTTCTGATGTTTTAGAAGTTTCTTACGGATAATTAACCGCTTAAGGTGAGGTGAAAAATGAGTTTTAACATAGCATTAAGCGGTTTAGCCGCTGCACAAAAAGATTTGGACGTAACAGCCAATAATATCGCTAACGTAAACACAACAGGTTTCAAGGAATCCAGAGCAGAGTTTGCCGATGTTTACGCAACGTCAGTATTTTCTTCTGGCCGTACAAAGGTCGGTGATGGTGTTACTACCTCTTTGGTGGCTCAACAATTTAACCAGGGGTCGTTGCAATTTACCAACAACTCGCTGGATTTAGCCATTACTGGCGAAGGTTTTTTTTCTACGACGCCTGACCGTTTTTCGCAGGATATGACCTATACCCGTTCTGGGGCTTTTAAACTGAATAAAGATAATTTCATTGTCGATAATAATGGTAACTTTTTACAAGGGTTTAGTGTTGACGCGGTAACGGGTGAAAACAGCTCGGTGAGTCTTAGTACCACTCAGCCTATTTCAATTCCAACCTCAGCTGGTGCGCCACGCGCAACAAACAATATCTTTTTATCTATGAACGTAGATTCAAGGGAGTTGGCACCAACTTTACCTTTTAATCCAACTGATAGGGCCTCTTACAATCATTCTACGTCTGTCACTGTGTATGACAGTTTAGGTGAGGCTCACATTGTAACCAGTTACTTTAGAAAATTAGCCACTACGCCACCTGCAAACAGTGAATGGGAAACCTTTGTGGTTTGGGATGGTGCAACAGCACATCCAACAATACCGGCACCTGTAGCGCCTGCAACACGAAATCCTGCGTCCTGGTTTCAGGGAGATAACCTGACTTTTGATTCAAATGGTAACTTTGTTGCTGCTACACCGGCACAAACTATATCGTTGAACTTTAATGAATTAAATCTTCCAGCAAATGGATATTTAACCAACGGTTCCCAATATCTCACTGACGTTGTCGTTAATTTCCGCGATGCATCGGGTGTGCGAACCCCAACCCAGTATGCTTCTACCTTTGATGTTAATAACCTGAGTCAGGACGGTTCTACGGTAGGTAACCTTACTGGGGTGGATATTGATTCTTTTGGCCGGTTACTTGCGACATATAGCAATGGTGATTCGTCTTATTTGGCTCAAGTAGCTGTGGTAAGGTTTGCTAATAATCAAGGTTTAAAGCAAGTGGGTAATACCTCTTGGAAACAGAGCTTAACATCAGGTGACCCTATCGGTGGCCAGGGTAATACCGGCTCTTTTGGAACGATTAATTCTTCGGCATTAGAGCAGTCTAACGTTAACCTGACTACCGAACTGGTCGATTTAATCAGTGCGCAGCGAAACTTCCAGGCCAACTCACGGGCGTTAGAGGTTAACAGCACCTTGCAGCAAACCATACTGCAGATCCGATAAGCTTTGCGTAAGTTTAAAACGCCACCAGACACGGTGGCGTTTTTATTTTCCACCTCCCTCAAAGCCGCTACAGGTTCGCCTGAGCTAAAGCCTCAGTAGGCCAAAATGCTAAATGGCATTGTTATTGCATTAAAACCATACAAGTCACTGCATTAACTGAATTGACCCGAGGTCAGTATGGATCGTCTGTTATATATCGCCATGAGTGGCGCCAAAGAAAACATGAATGCCATTAGTGTACGGGCGAATAACCTGGCTAACACGGGTACCGTGGGCTTTAAATCTGATTTTGAGCAAGCCCGTGCCATGCAAGCCTTTGGTGCAGGTTTACCTACCCGGGTATTTTCGATGACTGAGCGACCAGGTCAAAACTTTGACGCCGGGCCAGTGATTATGACTGAGCGTGAGCTGGATATTGCTATACAAGGCGATGGCTGGTTTGCAGTGCAGGCTGCTGATGGTACAGAAGCTTACACCCGTGCTGGTAATTTGCAGCTGTCGCCAACAGGTATGCTTGAAACGGCCAATGGCCTGCCCGTGATCGGTGACGATGGCCCCATATTACTGCCTATTCCGTTGGCGAAGCTGGAAATTGGCATGGATGGCACCTTAAGCGCTTTAGTTCAGGGTGCACCCGCTAACGCGCTGGAAGAGGTGGGGCGCATCAAGTTGGTTAAGCCTGAGTTCGCTGAGTTAGAGAAAGGAAATGATGGTTTGTTTCGGCGTAAAGATGGTGAATTGGCTAAAGCCAGTGCCGAAGTGAGTTTACTTAGTGGCGCCTACGAGGGTAGCAATGTCAATGCTGTGGGTGAGATGACTTATATGATTAGCCTGCAGCGGCAGTTTGAGTTGCAGGTCAAAATGATGAAAAAGGCCGAGGATATGGATCGGCAACAAAATATGTTACTGCGGATAATGGGTTAATACCCGATAGTTAACTAGGGCGAAAGCCCGGGAGGGGATCATGCATCCAGCATTATGGATCAGTAAAACCGGCTTAGACGCAAAACAGCGTGATATTTCGGTTATATCAAACAACCTGGCCAATGCCAGTACTGTCGGCTTTAAAAAAAGCCGGGCAGTATTTGAAGATTTGCTCTATCAGAACGTCAATCAGCCGGGTGGTCGTTCGTCGCAAAACTCAGAACTGCCCAATGGTTTAATGATTGGTGCCGGTACCAAAGTCGTGGCTACCCAGAAAAATTTTACCCAGGGTAATATGATCACTACCGAAAACAGCCTGGATATGATGATTCAGGGCCATGGTTTTTTTGAGGTTTTGATGCCAGATGGCACTATTTCTTATAGCCGCAATGGTCAGTTTACCGTGGACGGTGATGGCAATATGGTGACATCAGGGGCTGGTTTTCAAATTCAGCCCAATATTGTTATTCCACCGGATGCAACCAGCATCACGGTATCGCAAGATGGCGAAGTGTCCGTGCGTTTAGCGGGCCAGGTTGATAATGCGGTACTTGGCCAAATTACCGTGACTAACTTTATTAATCCGGCCGGTCTGGAACCTATTGGCCAGAATTTATTTAAAGAAACCGCGGCCAGTGGCGATCCGGTACAAGGTATTCCCGGCTTAGAAGGGTTAGGCATCATTGTGCAAGGCGCACTGGAAACCTCTAACGTTAACGTCACAGAAGAGCTGGTGAGCCTGATTGAAAGCCAGCGGGTGTATGAGATGAATTCTAAAGTAATTTCATCAGTTGATCAGATGCTTGGTTTTGCTATTCAACAGCTGTAACAGGAGGCTTGTGATGCGTGGCATTTTATTAGCGTTAATTATCTTAGTTATCAGTGGCTGTGCTTCGGTGAAAGAGCCGCGGGCGGATGATCCTTATTTTGCGCCATTGCCACCTGAACCAGCACCAAGGCAGTTACTGAATAATGGTTCACTGTTTGCGCAAAACCACTCCAACAGCTTGTATTCAGATAATAAAGCCCGACATGAGGGCGATATTATTACCGTAGTGCTACGCGAAAAAACCCAGGCATCAAAAAAGGCCAAAACTGAAACCAAAAAAGACAGCAATGTATCTGTTGACCCCATGATAGGGCTGGGCGGCAGGCCGGTCAGTGTGGCGGGTAATGTGCTGCAGTTTGGCGCGGGTTCCAGTTCAGATTACAAAGGCGATGCTAAAGCCGATCAGAGTAATAGCCTAATAGGTGATATCTCGGTCAATGTATTACAGGTGATGTCAAACGGCAATCTGGTGATCCGCGGAGAAAAATGGTTAACACTGAATACCGGTAAAGAATATATCCGCTTAACAGGCGTGATACGGCCGCAGGATGTGGATGTCAACAATACCGTTGAGTCGACCAAAATTGCCAATGCCCGTATTGAGTACAGCGGAACCGGCACACATCATTATGGTCAATCCCCTGGCTGGTTAAGCCGGTTCTTCAATGGCCCCTTGTGGCCTTTCTAGGAGAAGAAACATGCGTAGCCTGGCAATAATTTTTAGCCTTTTTAGCCTGTTGATGCCTGCGGCGAATGCCACGGTGCGTATCAAAGATGTGGCCGATATCGAAGGGGTTCGCAGTAACCAACTGGTAGGTTATGGTTTAGTGGTGGGCTTACCCGGCACTGGTGAGCAAAACCCCTTTACCGAGCAAAGCTTTCGCGCCATGCTGGCCAGTTTTGGTATTAATATGCCTGCGGGCGTACGCTCACAAATTAAAAATGTGGCCGCAGTAGCGGTGCATGCCGAGTTACCAGCGTTTGCTAAACCCGGCCAGCACATTGATATTACCGTGTCATCGGTGGGCAGTGCAGCAAGTTTGCGGGGTGGCACCTTAATGCAGACCTTTTTAACCGGCCTTGATGGCCAGGTGTATGCAGTAGCGCAAGGCAGTTTAATTGTCAGTGGCCTGGGAGCAGAAGGCCTTGACGGCTCACGCATTCTGGTAAATACGCCTACTGTTGGCCGTATTCCTAATGGCGCTTTAGTGGAGCGTGAAGTGGCAAGCCCCTTTGGCAACGGCGATTTTATCACCTTTAATTTGAAGCGTGCCGATTTCACCACTTCTAAGCGACTAGCGGATACGATTAATGGATTTATTGGTCCGGAGACTGCGTTTTCATTGGATGCGTCATCCGTGCAGGTCAGAGCGCCACGTGATATTAATCAACGGGTGATTTACTTATCTGAGCTGGAAAATCTGACTTTCACTCCTGCCGATCAATCTGCACGCATTATTATTAATTCGCGTACCGGCACTATAGTGATTGGCAAAGATGTGCGCTTGTATGCGGCGGCGGTCAGCCATGGTGGTTTAACGGTGACCATTGAAGAAAATCAACGCATAGTTCAGCCCGAGCCATTTACTGATGGTGTTACTGCTGTAGAACGTGACAG